>NZ_RZSF01000041.1:0-32383 GCF_004023325.1 Mesorhizobium sp. M1A.F.Ca.ET.072.01.1.1
CAGCCGGGCCAATGGCAATCCGGAGTGGCTGGTCACGCCATGACCTTTGCTGTTGGGGACGGACGGGGTTTCAGCAGCTTGGCGGCGGCGCCGGACGGGCGGGCACTTGCGCAGTGTATCGCCCGCTCCTGGCCGGCAGCGGCGCGAGGTTTCGCGTACGAGGCTCAGAAAGGGTGCCCAGACCGCTACTGACGAACCGTTGCCAGCTTTTCAAGCGTCGGCTCGCTGTAGGCCTTCTTCATCGCAATTCCCCTGAAGACGCTTCGCGCGGGCGAGCGCTGCTGGGGAGCGACCATCAAGCTTGCGGCCGGAAGCGTTCACCAGGCGCTCCGTACGACGCAACAGGTCGTAAGAGCGGATCAGCGCCCTTCTGCTCTCCTCAAACAGTTGGTCCTGGAAATCTGCGGCCGCGTGCCCGCGCGCGGGCTAGTGGGGATTCTTGTTCTCGAGCATGCCGCTCTCCCTATTCAGACGGGAGCGCGGATCAACGTCTCTCAGTCGCCAATGGTGTCCGGTGGGTGGTTACCAGCGATAAGGCAGGGTACGCCGATTGGCGCGCCGTGGCAAAGCCAATAGTTTCGACCGATCTCGGACCGCCGCTAAGTGAGTACGACAGGGCCGCCTGGCTCGCGTCAGAAGGTAAAGCCGGACAACGGCGCGGCGGCGGTCGCGGCCGACAGCCTGCCGCGCTTTTGCAGCCGCGGCTTTTCGTAAGTCTTCTTCATCGTTCGTTCCTGGGCGGGTCAACGACCGGCGCAGGTGAACGCGATGCGGCCGCCCTGTCAAGCTTAGCCCAGGAATGCTTGCCCTGCTGGCTGTTGCTTAGGTCAGCGCGGGGGGGCCGACGACCCGGCAACGATGCTCGACAGCTTCTGGCGCTTCACCAGCACCGGTTTCTCATAGGTCTTCTTCATGGATATGCCCCTTGCCCAATTTGCCGCCTCAAGACGCAAGGGAAGTGCCGTTTTGTCAAAAAACGTTTTCGTGAGATGCGTGCAAAGCGAGCCGGCTGCAACCGAATGCGGGCAGGCTGTGGTCAGCCCGCAACATCCGGCCTACTGAGGTTCGTACCTAGCCCGCGTGCTGCAGCCAATGGCGGTCGAACACGTCGAGGATGGCGCGGTACTCGGACGGCGGGATTTGGTTGACGCCGCCGTCGCTGTCGGCACTGAGGAACTGGCCGAGTTGCCGGTCGACCGCTTCCGGGTGCTCCATGACGATGCCGAGGCTCGCAAGATCGGCGGCGATCGAGGTGCCGGGCGGCAGGTACCCGCCCCATTGCTCGGCGGCTGGCGCATCGCGCAGGCGCACCAGCAGGATTCTTGTCAGCGAGGGCTGCGCCTCCGGGCCGATGATGGCGGGGCCGACCATATAGCCGCCGAGCACGCTGACCGGCTGCGTCTGCGGGAACAGGCAAAGGAAGAACTGCGCTTCGCCGCCCACCTCCTTCAGATGCAGGTAGAGGCTGCGCTTTGCCGGCGTGACCGGCCCGCCGAGCTGCAACTGCCCGGTCGGCAATGTCTCGCGATATGTGGCGGTGAATGCATGCGCGCCGGGCCCCGCCTCGATCGACAGGCGGCCCCTGATGAGCTGGCCGCGATAGTAAGGCGACCAGGCGCGCGAATAGCAGGCATAGGTCCCGGCAAGCGCCAGTCCGGTGCCCTTGTCGTCATGCCCGGGCGACGCCTCGGCCTGGGCGTGGGCGCGGCGTTCGAGCTCCGTCGCGTCGATGCCGTGCCGGGCCGCGATCGCGGCCGTGAAGCTCGGCAGATCGCTCTCGGCGATCCAGGCACCGGGCCGTTCGAGGCGCAGCACTTTCGCCCAGTCTTCGTAGACGCTGTGCTCGCGAGGCTGGGCGCGGCCTTGCAGCCATTTGTCGGCGCGGCCGATATCGAAAGCCGTCTTCGGATTGACCGCTCGGAACGCCGCCGCCAGATCCTTGCGGCTGGCGGTTCCCAGCACGACCGAAGTCAGTCGTAACTTCTGCGCGATGTTCAGTGCCATCCGGCTGCACCTGTTCCGTCCCGACAGAATCGGGATTGGCTTCTTGTTCGAGCGAAGATCATGCTTTCACGGCCGCCGCAAGCTCACTGGGCAGTGCAACCAGGAGCAAGCAAGCCGTCCGCCGGCTCCGCAGCAGCGCCGCAGGACGATCCAGGCCAAGCCATCCGCCTGCACTGGACCTGCATTTCTAGCGCGCTCCGAAGGATCCGGGCTTCTGCCCGGATCGGCGAGGCAGAACAGAAGCGGCCGGACAAGGGCCGAACCAGACAGCCACCCGGCCAGCCTGAGGGCTGGGGCGTGGCGCCGCCGGCGGGGCCGGCGCCTGCCCGCGCGGATCGCAAAGCGGCGCGGTTCGCGCGGGCCTTCGGGCCGGTCAATTGAGGGGGAAAGTCGCCTCCCTCATCCAGCCGCCTGCAGCTCCTTCTTGCGGGCCGGCCGGCGGCGTGGCCGGCGTTGCGGCGCAAGCTTCAGCATCACCGGCGGCTCGCTCGACAGGGCGCCCGTCACGGCGCTGACCATGCCATGGGCGACGAAATCGGCGTTAAGCCCGGCGGCAAGTTCGGCCGCGGCCTTGGCGTCGCTGTTGCCGATTTCCGACCAGGACACGATGCCGACCCTGAGACGCGGTTTCAGCCGCTTCAGCCGCCGCACCATGAAGCGCGCGTGCTTGGTGGAGTCGCGGTTGAGGAAACCGATCACCACCGTATCGACGCCGCTCAGGTCGAGGCGGCGGATCCCGGCAGGTTCGAGGTCAATGAAACTCGATCTCGACACTTCGGCGCCCTGCACCTCCAGCACCTGCGCCAGCATCGCGGCGGCGGCGTCGTCGAGCTCGCCCCGCCCGCCGGCGCAAAGCACGGAGAAGCCCACGCCATCCGGAAGATCGACCTCCTCGGATAGAGGCTCCTTGCCGTCGCCGGCCTTCCGATCGTTCGCCTTGCCTTCAGCCGCCTTGCCCGCGGTGATCTTGGCTGAGGCTGCCTTGCCCGGTGAGGCTTCGGCCGAGGCAGTGGCTGCCTGCTGGTCCTCTTCCTCGTCGGCTTCCGCCTCCTCCGCTTCCTCCTGGGCGCTGGCGTCCAGATTGGCGACGAGCGTCAGCGCGCTCGCCGCGACCTGTTTGCGCTGCTCGTCATCCATGACGCCGCGCATGCGGTCCTGCTCGCCAAGCAGCAGCGCCGGAATCGCCACCTGGTCGTAGAACTCGAACAGGTATTTTTCTTCGAGCATCTCCTCGGCGTGGTCGGTCGCCTCGTCCGGATCGGCGGCGAGCAGCCGCTGATAGAGACGTGCATGCGGCTCCAGCACCGGCTCGTTCCCGAACAGCACGTCGAGGAACTCGAACTGGGGCACGTGGCGGCCGAGGACGACGAGGCAGACGGTGAGCGGCGTGGACAGCACCAAGCCGATCGGCCCCCAGAGCCAGGTCCAGAAGATCGCCGCGACGATGATGGCGAGCGGCGAGAGGCCGGTGCGCGAGCCATAGAGCCATGGCTCGATGACGTTGCCGGTGATCAGCTCCATGGCGATGAACAGTGCCGCGGTCCACAGAAGCAGCGACCAGCCGGGCGCCACGGCCAGCGCCAGGAACAGCGGCAGCAGCGCGCCGATGATCGGGCCGATATAGGGAACGAAGCGCAAGGCGAGCGCCAGCAGGCCCCAAAGCAGCGCGTTGGGGATGCCCAGCACCCACAGGCCGATGGTGATCGGGATGGCATAGATGACGTTGACCACCAGCTGCATCAACAGATACTGGCCGACCCGCTTGCCGGCGTCCTGCAGCGCCTGGGTGGTGCGGTGGAGATCGCCATAGCCGACGAGACGGATGAAGCGGTCGCGCAGATCCTCCCGCTCCATCAGCATGAAGATGACGACGACGACCACAAGGCCGGCCGAGCCGAGCGGGCTGAGCAGCGGCTCGATGACCTTTTGCAACACTTCGAGCGGCCTTTCCTGCGCGACGATCTCGACCGGGATCGGATCGCGCTTCGGCGTCTGGGCGGCGGATGGCAGTTGCGGCTCCTGGCGCTCGAACTCCTGGCCGACGCGCTCGATCACGCCGCTCAAGCGCGAGATGATGCCGTTGCCCAGCCCGTTTTCCTTCAGCGCGCGGATCTTTGTCAGGATGTTGATCTGATAGACGGGGATGTTCTGGGCGAGGTCGCTGACCTGCGTGGCCACCACGAAGGAGAACAGCGCGAGCGCGGCAAAGGCGCCCAAAACGCTGGCGATGACGGCAGGCAGGCGCGGAATGCCGACGCGTTTCAACGCCGACACGAGCGGCGCGATGGCGAAAGTCAACAGCAGCGCGACTGCGATCGGCAAGAACACCTCGCGCCCGAAATAGAGCGCCGCAACCGACGCGACGACGGTTGCGACCGTCGGCAGCGCCGTGCGCGGATGGCTGCGCGAGGCAGCAAGCAGGCCCGCCAGCCCCGGTTCCGACTCGCGCGTGCCGTTCTGACGATTATCCGCCACCGTGAGTCTCCACCCTGCCCGCCATGATTGGCTTTCGCCGGCGTGCAACGCGCGGATCGGAGGATGGTTGCGAGGCGCGATCAGTTGGAGCGAGGACGAAGCGGCTGATGCAAATCTCCCCTTGCGGACAAGGGGAGATTTGAAGCGCTCGCCGCCGCACCTGAAGGTCCGTGCCCGGCTATTTTACCGGGATCATGAGATGCGCGTACGGCGTGCCCGGCCACATCACATAAGGCTTGGACGTGTCGGGTTTGGCATCGGTCGGATAGCCGTTCATCATGTCCATCGCGTTGACGATCATCACATGCGGCCCCGTCTCGATCCAATTGTTGCCTGCCTCGGGCTTCGTCGCATAAGGATCGGTATTGCTGCCGTCGGTGCCGCCGGACAGCATATACATGAAGCCGACCTTGCCTTTGGGCGGTTCCTTCTTTTGCAGCCAGGCCATCGCCCATTCCATCGAGTTGGCATCGCCGCACATCGGATCCGGGCCGGGCGAGGCCGGATTGTCCGGCATGCACCAGAAGCCGGTCTTGCCCTCGCGCAGGGTGCGCATGTTCCCCTTTTCATCCATGGCGTAGACCGCAGCGCCACTCGCCACTGCGGCGGGTGCGGCGGACTCGGCGCTTTTGATCAGCGCAGCATCGTCGGCAGCTGCGCCCTGCATCGCAATCAAACTGCCCGCTGCCAACAGCGCAGCGACCGTCAGAAGCCGTTTCATGGCCGTTCTCCGGTTCGAGTTGATGTCTTTGTGCATGATGTCGGACGTCACGGCGTCCCAGAGCCGTTCGTCGGTGCACCGATCCTACCAGATTACCTGCAGGCGGACAATTTGCCTTTAGCGTTCGCCAATGTCCTTCCATGCTCTCGAACGCTGGCGAAACCGGCGGCTGAGCTCCTTCGTCATCCTGGGCGAAACGAGGCGCGCAGACCCTGGCGTGCCGAAGCGTCGGCTGCCGCCGGCGTTGCTGCCGCCTCCCTTTATGTTGCACTGCGTTAGATTTGTTGCATTGCGGTATGAGCCCATAGGCGCGAGGCTTTCCCCAAGGCGGGATACGAACGACCGTTGCGAGGTTCGCCTTCGTGTCAGCACCATCGCCGGACTTCCGGCCCGACATTGAGGGGTTGCGGGCGCTCGCCGTGGCGGGCGTTGTCGCTTTCCACTTCGGCCTCACCGCCCTGCCCGGCGGCTTTGCCGGCGTGGACATCTTTTTCGTCATCTCCGGCTACCTCATCACCCGCCATCTGGTCAGCGAGATTTCGCTCACCGGCCGGCTCGACCTCCTTCGTTTTTATGCCCGACGCGCGCGGCGGCTGCTGCCGGTGGCGCTGTTCGTCATCGCCGCTACGCTTGCCGTCGGCACGCTGATCCTGTCGCCGGAGGAGCAGGCGCTCTATTCCAAGGGCGCGATGTTCGCGTCCGCCTACATGATCAATCTGTGGCTGATCCGCTGGTCGTTCGACTATTTCGCCAACGACGCCGCCAACAACCCCTTCATCCATTACTGGTCGCTGTCGGTGGAGGAGCAGTTTTACCTCGCCTGGCCGGCGCTGCTGATGCTGGCGGCCTGGCTGAAGCCCGGCAAGCGGACGATCATGCTTGCGATCGGCATTGCCGGCCTGGTCTCCTTCGCGGTCTGCGCCTGGCTGACCCCCATTTCGCAGCCCTGGGCCTTCTACTTCTCGCCGCTGCGGGCCTGGGAATTCGCCGCCGGCGGGCTGGCTTCGATGGCACCGGCATGGCTGCTCCAGAACCGCCCGCGGCTCGGGACGGCGTTCAGCCTCTGCGGGCTGGTCCTCATCGCCTTCGCTTACCTCACCTTCAGCGAGGAGGCTCCCTTCCCCGGTTTCCTGGCGCTCGTGCCCGTGGCCGGTACTGTCCTTCTCTTGCTGGCGGGCGCGGCCGGCGTCAGGGACGGCATTCTTGCACGCAATTTCGAACGGAAAACCGCGGGGCTCTTTTCCTCGAATTGCGTAAATGCCGCCCTGGCGCTGCCGCCCTTGCAGTGGATCGGAAAGGTTTCCTACTCTCTCTATCTCTGGCACTGGCCGGTGATCGTCTATGCCGGCATGCTGGTCGAGGAGCTGACTTTTCCGCAACGCCTCGCCTGCCTCGGGCTGACGTTGGCGCTCTCTGCGCTGAGCTATCATTTCATCGAGAATCCAATCCGCCGCAATGGCTGGCTTATGGCCAATGCGGCGCGGGCGCTGGTGCCGGCCCTCCTCCTGACCGGCACCGGCGTCGCAGCCGCCTACGGCAACGCAGCGCTTGCCGTGCGCGCCGAGGACCCCGAGCAGCGCGCGATCGCGGCAAGTGCGGCCGAGCCGGCCACCGCGCGCGCCAAGGCCTGCGTCGAGGGCTACGACACGGTGACGCCGAAACCCTGCGTGTTCGGCAATGGCCAACGCGTGATCGCGCTGTTCGGCGATTCCCACGCCGATCACTGGTCGACGCCGCTGATCGAAGCGGGAAAGAAGAACGGCTACCGCGTCGAGACCTGGCTGAAGAGCTCGTGCCGGCCCTCACGGTTTTCCTACTTTGTCACCAAGCTCAACCGCGACTACCGCGAATGCGACCAATGGCGCGAACAGGCGATCAAGGAGATCATCGCGGCCAGGCCTTCGCTGGTGGTGATCTCCGAACTGGCGCTGACCTCCTCGCGCAAGATGGCGGCGGGCAAGGGCGAGCCGGACACGCCGGACGCCGTATGGCGGGCCGGCCTGCGCTCGACACTGACCAGCTTGAGCAAGGCCGGGCTGAAGATCGCCTTCATCCGCGACGTGCCCTTCAACGACGAGAACATCGACACCTGCGTGTCGCGCGCGCTGTGGCGCGACAAGGCGCCCTCGCTCTGCGACCAGAGCCGCGCCTATGCCGCCAACGACCAGATGGCGGCGGTCGAGCGCGAGATCGTCACCAGCGTGCCCAATGCCACTTACGTCGACCTCACCGACCGCTTCTGCAACGCCACAACCTGCCATGTCTTCATCGACGGCCAGCTCGCCTTCCGCGACCAGCACCATCTGGCGACTCCATTCGCGGAATCGCTGGAACCGGAAGTGGAAAGACGCGTGATCTCGAAGGTCGGGAGGTAGCCAGGACGATGGAGCGCTTGATCCCCCCTTGCGGGGGAGGTCAGCAGCTTCGGCGCGGCACCCTCACTCCGCCACAACCACAAAATGCTTGGTCACCGGCTCGAGGATCTTCCAAGTACCCTTGAAATCGGCTTCGACCACGAAGGCGTCGCCGGGGCCGACCTCGACCGGCTCGCCGCCATCGGGCGTGATGAGGATGCGGCCGGCGATCATGTGGACGAATTCATAGTCGGTGTAGGTGGCGTGGTAGGTGCCGGGCGAAGCGCGCCAGGTGCCGGACATCACCTTGCCGTCCTCGCTGGTGTGCTGGACGGCGGTCTGCATGGTCGGCGACCCCTCGACCGCGATCCAGCCCGGCAGATCGCCGCCATCGCCATGCTCGACGGGGCCGAATTTCAGGATGGTGGGCTTGGTCATGGCAGGCTCCTGCGGTTGGGATTGGCTGGACGTGGCAATAGACGACGACGCCGAGCGCGCACGCGCTGCACGGCGACAGCAGGTGGCGATATGGCGACTCCGAACATCGAAGACAGCGGCGAAGAAATGCGTGATCTTCCCGCGCAAGGGCGAAGATCGACAGCTTCGGCGCCGCTTCGCTCCTCGCCGGGCCCAGGATCGCCGTCCAACTTTCTCGGAACACCACCCGCCCCGAAACCGTTTGTGCCTCGAAGGGGCGCCCATCGAACCTCAGGGAGGCAGCGATGAAAAAGCTTCTGCTTGCTTCGATGATCGCCATCGCCTCGGCGTTTGCGATCGCGCCGGCGAGTGCCGGTAGCGTTCAGTTCGGCATCGGCGTCGGCCCCGGCTACGGCGATTACTATGGTGACTACTATGGCGGGTATTACCCTCACCGCTATTACCGACACGTCTACGATGACGACTACTACACTCCCTATCGCGAACGTTATGTGGTGCGCTATCATAACCGGTATTATCGCGATCATTGCCGGATCAAGATCGTGAAGCACTGGCGCCACGGCCACCGCGTCATCGAAAAGATCCGCATCTGCCGGCGCTGACCGACCAGCGAGCGGACATCTCCCCGCGGCGAGGGGAGATGTCCGGCTGCGGTTGCGCCGCCTTGCAAATTCCCGCCAAAATGCCATCTAGAAGCCGACATTTATAGGGAAAGCAAAAAGTGACGCAGCGAAGCGGCAGCGCCGACCTGCCGCTGCATGGCGGGCGGGTCCCGAAATGGCTGGGCGAGCGCATGACGAAGCTCGGCGCGGTGCTGTGCGAAGCGATCATCCATCATTATGGCCGCGACGAGCTTTTGCGGCGCCTGGCCCATCCCTTCTGGTTCCAGTCCTTCGGCGCCGTGATGGGCATGGACTGGCATTCTTCCGGCATCACCACTTCCGTCATCGGCGCGCTGAAGCGGGGCCTCAATCCGATGGCCGGCGAGCTTGGCATCCATGTATGCGGCGGGCGCGGCGCACATTCGCGCAAGACGCCGGGCGAGCTGCTGGCGATCGGCGACCATGTCGGCCTCGACGGCGAGGCTCTCGCCACCGTTAGCCGGCTGGTCGCCAAGGTGGACAGCGCCGCCGTGCAGGACGGCTACGACCTCTATTTGCACGGCTTCATCGTCAGCGATGACGGGCGCTGGGTGGTGGTGCAGCAAGGCATGAACGGCGACGCCCGCCAGGCGCGCCGCTACCACTGGTTGTCGGAGGGGCTGGAAAGCTTCGTCGACCAGCCGCATGCGGCAATCGAGGGCGAACGCCAAGGCGAGATCGTCAACCTCACCGACCACCGCGCGGAGAAAGCCCGCGGGGGGCAGATCGCGCTTCTGAAGACGATGAGCCCGGAAAAGATCCTGAGCGAGCTTGCCGTTCTGGAGCCGCGAGCCGAAGCGCCGGAGCCGGCCGCGCAGCCGCTGTTGCCCAACCTCGTCATGCCCGCGCATCACGACGTGCGCGAGAGCGACATCGTCATGCGCCGCCTGCACGGCAACATTGCCGCCGCGATCGAGAGCGGCCCGAAGGATTTTCCCGAACTGCTGCTGGTGCCCGGCGTCGGCCCGCGCACGGTGCGCGCGCTCGCCATGGTCTCCGAGGTGGTGCACGGCGCGCCCTGCCGCTTCTCCGACCCGGCGCGCTTCTCGCTCGCCCACGGCGGCAAGGACCGCCACCCCTTCCCCGTGCCGCTGAAGGTCTATGACGAGACGATCTCGGTGCTGAAATCGGCGGTGAGCAAGGCCAAGCTCGGCCGCGAGGAAGAGCTGCACGCACTCAAGCGGCTGGACGGGGAGTCACGCCGGATGGAGCGCTATGTAACGGGGCCGAGCCTGAAGGAGATTGTCGCGGGGGAAATGGACCAGTCGCATTTGCTGGGGGGACGAAGCGTGTTCGGGTGGGAGAAGGGAGTGGAAGGGAGTAACAAGGAATAGCGGAGTTGGTGGGAAACGACTCCCAGGGCTAGCTTCTCTGCAGCAGTTAAATAGAACGATCGGCTATGGCTTTCGCCTCTGTCGCCCACGAAAGAAACCTAGTTAGGAATCCTTCCGAGATATCAATTTTTTGATCACTCCAGCGGAAGCTTATATCTCCGGCAGATAGGCCGTAGTGAATGGTGCGTTCGGTCCCATATTCTTGGTTTCTTTTTAGCGCGTTCTTTCGAGAGCCATAGAGCCGATCCTCGATATGCTCGAAATGATCTCTTGCCCTCTTATATCCTGATAGGTCCCAAGCCCCCAAATGATCGGCCATCTCGGTGCCCAAGGCGCTTGAGGCCAACACAATTCTATCCTTTACTCTGTCGATCGCGATCAGAAAAAAGTGCAATTCGACCAGAGCGCGCTCGTATCTCTTCTGTCGCCACGCTTCGAATATTAAGGCATGTTGTCGTTGAACAGCTTCCAGATATTTGTCGACCAAGCGTAGGCCATCGTGCAACTGACCGGTTGGGTCTGCGGTTAAGTAGGCAAAGAGCTTTTCAGTTTCTGCGTCCATAGGGCAGACAATAGTACTTTAAACATCGGACGACAGGCCCCCTCACCCCACCTTCCTCCCCATCATCATCCCGTAATGCACCGCCAACAAATCCAGCCCGACTTTCAGCAGCTTGACCACCACGTCGCGCCCGTCGCCGGTGCACTCCGCAACCGCCTTCACCGACTGGCCTTCGAGGCAGGTTTTGCGCACCACCTCGGCCACCTCCCAATGGGCGAGCGCGGCCGCGGCGTGGGCGTGCGCCCGGCCGGCTGAGAGCACGCGGTCGGGCACGCCGCCGCCGACGCGGCCGCCGTCGACGCGCTCGCTCCAGGATTGCGGCTGCAGGCCCTGACGCTCGGCGCGCTCGAACTCATCGCGAAAACGCTGGCCGGCCTCGCGCTGCTGGCGGCTGAGAGAGGTGATGCCGACCAGCGGATCGACATTGCGCAGGCGCACGATGCCGCCGGTCGAGGTGTAGCCGCCGTTCGACACCTCGTAGACACGGCGCGCCTCGGCCGTGCCGGGGGTGAGGCGCTGGCGGCCGAAGGCGTCGGGCTTCAGCGCGAAGTCATGGCCGATCTCGCGGCGGATGCGCACCTGTTCGGCCTCGCCCTTGGGGAGTTTCGGGGGTTGCGGTTTCTTGGCGGCTTTGCGGGGCATGGGCGGTGTCCTTTGTGGTAGGTGGTGTGAGTGACCAACGGGAGAGGCTGCGTTCCTTCGCGCCCCCCCTCTGCCCTGCCGGGCATCTCCCCCACTTGGGGGGAGATTGGCAGCTTGGGCGCCCCCGCTCAGACCTGCGAGGGTGGAGGTTGGCGAAAGCGGTGGCGAAGTCTGATCTCCCCCCTTGTGGGGGAGATGTCCGGCAGGACAGAGGGGGGCGCTGTCCCGCCGGCATATCGATCATTGTCGGCTCCCCCTCCGTCGCGGCTGCGCCGCGCCACTAGCCGGGGCGAACCACGGGTCTCGCCCGTCCTTCGGACCCCCCACTTGGCGGCGGCGAAGAAATGAGCGCCCGCTTCGCCAACAGCTCCCGCATCAGCCGCCGTTCCCGCACCTCGATCGAAAGCTGAGCGCTGGACGGGCAGAACTGGGCGTTGTCGACCTTCGCCTCGCCGCGGATGAAGCGCTGGATCGCGGCTTGCACATCGGCAAACTCGGCATCTTGCACGGCTGCGAGATAGCCGCGCAGCTGCATCTCGGCATCAGCGAGCGCGGATTGCGGGAAGCAACTGAACATCGCGGCCAGAGCTTTCGCCGCCTGCTGCAATTCGGCTGCGGTCATTGATCTCCTCGATGATGGCGTTGGCGGCATCGACATGGGTCTTGCGGCGATACCAGTTCTGTCCGGCTGAACGGCCCGAAAATGATTTCTCGTTCTTTTGCCGCGGAGCGGCAGCCCGGGAAGAAAACGCCGGGGCGTTTTCTCCCGATGGATCTATGGCTATTGGATACTTGGATTCTGGATACTTGGATTCTGGACTCTGGGGTTTATCCTCCCCCTTATCTCCCCCCTTTACCCGTGGCTTATCCGAAGGCGAAAAAGCGCTTTCTTTCGAGAGGCTTGGGTTGCCGCCCTTGAGGCCGTTGCGGCGCGCCGCGCGGGCCTTGCGAGCATCGGCAATCATGCGACGGGAATAAATCCGGCCTTGGCGGTCGCGCGAGAAGACACCGTTCTGCTCGAGCTCGGCAAGCAGCGCCGCAAGCTCAGCCTCGCGACAACCGGCGAGGCGGGCCAGCGCTGACTCATCCAGCCCCTTGCCGGCGATCGCGACATAGCCGACCGGCTGATGCGCGGCGGCAATGCAGAGCATCCGCATCCACAGGCCTTGGGCCGCCAGCGAGCAGAGGCGCAAGTTTGGATCGGACTCCCAATCCGACCAGAAAAACTTCGACCAGGTCGTACCGCTCATGGGATTGCCTGTTGAGAGGCCGGGCAGCGGCAGGTAGCTAATCTCCCCCCTTGCGGGGGAGATGGCCGGCAGGCCAGAGGGGGGTGCTGTCCCGCCACCCTATCCGCTCTGCTTGTCCTCCACTTTGCCGATTGTACTGCTGTCGTACCTTGAAAGGATTGGCGAGGCTGGCGTTCCTTCACACCCCCCTCTGTCCTGCCGGACATCTCCCCCGCAAGGGGGGAGATTGAGCACTCCGCCGCCGGCGCCTTCATTGTTGCCACTCTCACATCCCCCTCCCGCGATGGCCGTGAAACCGCGCATGATGATGCGCGCAGTAGGAGCGCGTGGCCGACGTCGGCAGGCCGCAGCAGAGCATGTCGGGACCGGGCCGCGCGCCGACAGGATCCTCGTCCGCCTCCTCGCGCAGCGCGAGATCGATCGGCGCGCGGCAGCGCTTGAACAGGCAATCGAGGAAGCGCATCGCCGCGACATGCGGCTGGCGGCCGGGGTTTACCGGGGGCGGCGGCGCGGGGAGCTTGTAGAGCTGGACGTCGGACTTTTCGCGGGTGCCGGGGGAAAGCCAGGCGGGCGGCAGCGTGCGCGCGGGTTTGTGGGCTTTGGATTTTTTGGGTTTCGGTGGAGTGCGGGCATCCGATTGCGTGGATAGCTCAACAGCGGATAGGTTGGCGGGACAGCACCCCCCTCTGCCCTGCCGGGCATCTCCCCCGCAAGGGGGGAGATTGACAGTTGCGGCGCCGGCGCCCTCAATCAGTTCGGCATGCCTGGAAAGCGCTGCCGGCTCGGAGAGCGTGACACCTCCGGCCGCCACCCTGCCCCGCCGGCCCGGCCGGTCCGGCCGTGCATGTTTCCGCGGCCTGCCGCCGGCGCGGCCACCCTTCGGGTTGGCGAAGCCGATGGCACGAAGGCCGGCGTCGCGGTGCACGATGCCGATAATGGCGTTGCGCGAGACCGGGCTGCCGCGCAGCGCGCTGAAGCGGCCGGCAATGCGCGAGGCCGATAGCCCCTCCTTCAGCCAGGCGGCGATCTCGTCGATTTCCTTTTCGGTGTAGGCGGCAGCCATGTCTCATTCCATTGCTTGCGAAGGGTTGCGAAGCGCTCGGCATGTCGCCAAGCGCCAGGGTTCGGCCGCGGGGCCGTTGGTCGGTCAGGGAAACGGTTGGGATCAGGCGGCGCCGGGCGCCGCACCAAGCAGGCGAAGAAGGGCCGCCTCGGCGGCGGCCCGGGTCAGGCCCGACACCGCCAGGCCCGCCTTGCGGTCGAACAGGATGACGGTGCCGTCCTCGGTGCGGATGCAGGAGACGAGCCGGCCCGAATTGGGGGCCGGAGCCGGGGGAGGAGCGGCTCCGGCCGTTCCGGTGAACCGGGGTGCGGGCGGTTCGACCGGATCCGGGGCAGAGGCCCCGGAAAGCGTCCGGACCGGGGAGGAGGACGGCCCGGACGATTGGAATTCGACAGGCGAGGCAAGCGCGTTCATGCCGCCTCCCCTTGCATGGCGGCAGCGGCGCGATGGCCCGCCAGCCATTCGTAGCTGATACCGGCAATGCCGCGCCTGCGGCTCGCGGCCACCACATGCGGCCAGTGCTGCGGCGCGATGCGTCCGCGACGGCGCACCTGGCGGGCGGCTTCATAGCCGCAGCCGACATCTGCGGCGAAGGCGCCGATACTCTGCCAGGAATCAATTAGCCCCGAGATGCTCGTTGGCAGCCCCGAGATGCTCGTGGGCGGCCCCGAGATGCTCGCGGGCAGCCCCGGCCCATTCGCGGCCGAGATGCTCGCAGGGAATGCGGAAATGCTTGCGGTAGGCTCATTCATGCGCTAAGCGTACGTTATGTACGAATGACGCACAAGCGAAATCGTACAATTTGGACGATAATTTTCAGGCATTTTGTACGATGATGGATTCTCGGCACAGATTGCAGCAGGCGCGCGCGCAGGCCGGTTATGCCTCGCCCAGCGATGCCGCGCGGGCCTTGCGCGACATCAACAAGAACACCCTTATCAGCCATGAGAACGGCAACCGGCCGCTGTCGCGCAAGGCGGCGGAGAAATACGGCCGGCTGTTCGGGGTCGACCCCGGCTGGCTTTTGTTTGACGTCGACGGCGCCGAAGCCGCGCCTGTTCACCTCGCGCCCTCGCCCATCACCATCGACGTGCCTATCGTATCGTGGATCAGCGCCGGCGAGCTCGGCAGCCAGGACAGCGTGGTCAACCTTTCGGACTATCCGACCATCCCCACCGCCGATCTCGAGGAAGGCGAGTGGATTGCGCTGCGCGTCGACGGGCCGTCGATGAACAAGATCTCGCCGCCGGATTCGATCATCTTCGTCAACCTGCGCGACAAGCGTCTGGTGACCAATGGCTGCTATGTGATCGCCGACGAAACCGGCCGCGCCACCTACAAGCGCTATCGCCCGAACGACACCCCGCCCTTCCAGCCGGCGTCCTATCTCGACATTCCGCCGCCGGAGCTCGAAGGGGCGATCACCATCATCGGGCGGGTCAAGCGCTCAATGATCGATATGTGAGAGACAATCTCGCTGAGAAACCATTGCGCAACGAAGAACAAGAAGAACTTCGCGTTGCCAGGCTTTGAGGGTTGCGTTCTTTGGCCGAGAGCGAACACAGGATAGCGTTCGCAATTTCTGCTTGCATTTCGGAACAAAAACGGAACTATATAGGTAATTGCAGCCGCTGCCGCGGCAACTCCGGGGGGAGGATCAAAACCGTGTCACGCCGCACCGGCGCGTTCGCCCGCGCATTCGTTGCATGGCTTTCATTTGGCCCGCTTTTGGCGCCGGCGGGAATAGTGGTGCTGCTTGGCGGGCTTCGCAGTCCGGCCCTCGCAGAGAGCAAGGATTACGCTACTTGCTTCAGCGACGGCGCCCTCTCCGCCGACCAGCAGATTAGCGCCTGCACGCCCATCGCCGAGGACAGCGCCGAGATTCCCGATCTTCGCGTTAACGCCTATTTCTGGCGTGGCCTGGCTTACACGCAGAAGAACGATATCGACCGCGTCATCGCCGACATGAGCGAGGTGCTCGCGCTTGATCCGACATACGTGCCCGCCTTCACCAATCGCGCCATTGCCTGGGAGAGCAAGGCAGATTTCGAGCGAGCCGTCGCGGACTACACTCGCGCAATCGCGCTCACGCCGGACGATGCCAACCTCTATGCCGACCGCGCCAGGGCACTCAACAAGAAAGGCGAGCACGACCGTGCGATTGTCGAATGCGACAAGGCGATCGACATCGATCCCGCCAACGAGATGGCCTATGGCGTGCGCGGCGTCGCCTGGGAGGACAAGGGCGACGCCACGCGGGCCCAAGCCGACTATGACAAAGCAGAGAGCGTCCGCGCGGACCCCATCACGCCTTACCATGACCGCGCACTTTCATGGATCGCCAAGGGCGAGCGCAGGCGCGCGGAAGCCGATTGCAAGCACATCGCCGGCGTCGATGCAGACAAAGGGCGTGATTGCTCACGCCGGATCGCCGAGGCTTTTGGCGAGCCGCGCGACGGAGGTGGCGAGAAAACCGCCACCGCCCAAAATGCGGTCGGCATAGAATGGCAGGAAAAGGGCGACCATACCCGCGCCATCGCCGCATTCGACGAGGCGATCCGGCTCAATCCAGCAAGTTCCGCATTTTACTTCAACCGCGCCAAGAGCTGGGGCTTAAAGAAGAATTATGCCCGCGCTATCGCCGATCTGGATGAAGCCGTACGCCGCGACCCGGCCAACGCCCCGGCTTACCGCGTGCGCGGCATGACTATGGCTCGAGTCGGCAATTCGAAAGAGGCGCTTGCCGATCTCGACAAAGCGATTTCCATCAGTTCCGACGATCCAAAATCGTATTTCGAGAGGGCGCTTGTCTGGGAGGCGAGCGATCCTGACAAGGCAATAGCGGACCTGGACAAGGCAATCGCGCTCGACCCGGCCAACGCGGACTACCGAAAGGAACGGCTGAGCGTCCAGATTGGCAAGCGCAGGGCCGAGGGGCAACCCGTGCTGCAGTCACCGGGCGCTACGACCAGTCAGGCTCATGTCCCAATCCCAGCTGAGCCGCAGGCGGCCAAGCCTATCGCGCCTCCCACGTATGAGCCGCCGCAACTCTATGCCAAGCGCGACAATTCTGCCGCCATCGACTGGAATATGAAATCGGGGTTGCAGCAGATGCAGGTCGACCCCAAGGGCGCGATAGATACATTCAGCTTTGTCATCGGCCTCGATCCCTACAACGCCGATGCCTACTACCACCGATCCATCGCGGAGGCCTTGCTTGGCAATTTCGATCTCGCCGTCGGCGACTGCCGGCGAGCCGTCGAGCTCGACCCGAAGCGGGCAGGCACGTGCAGGGAACACCTGCCCGGCGAGCAAGGCAAGCCGACCGCCGCGAAGCCAGGCAGGGATCCGGCGACCGCCAGGATCCTGCTCGAGCGCGCCCAGATGCGGCTGTCGAAATATGGCGTGGACGGCGCATTGCTCGATTTCGACAAGGCCATCAGCCTCGATCCCGAAAACGCCGACGCCTATTTCGGTCGCAGCCGCGCCCGGATGCTCAAGGGCGATCAGGCCGGCGCGGCAGTCGATTGCCGGCGTGCCATCGAACTCGACCTGAAGCGGACTGGAAGCTGTGACGAGCAGGCTGCCGTTGGCGAAAACAGGCCGGCGCCGCCAGTGGGCATGGAACAGTTGCAGCCCTCTGTTGCGGCCGCCGTTGAAACCTTGGCCAAGCAACTCGGCCAAGGCAAAGCGAGCCCAACGCGAATACTGTCCGCTTCAAAGATGCTGGAGGCGGCCGAGGCGACCGACCCACGTGTCCTGAGCGCGGTGCAGAGCGGCGACACCTTTTCGGACGCGGGCAAATATGACCATGCCATCGCAGAATATGAGAAGGCGATCGCGCTCGACCCCAGTAGCCCATTCGCCTATTTCGGCCGCGGCAAGGCCTTGGCCGCCAAGCGCGCCTACGACCTGGCGATCGCCGACTACGATCGGGTGATCCAGCTCGTTCCGGATCTGGTCTCGGCCCATATTCGCCGGGGGATGGCCAAAACCATGTCGGGCGATGTCGAGGGCGCGCTTGCCGATTGCGGCCATGCCGCCACGCTCGACCCGAAGGCGCGCGACGCGTTCTTTTGCAAGGGCATGGCCTGGCACGCCAAGGGCGACGGCGGGCGGGCGATCGCCGCCTATTCATTAGCGATCGCGATCGATCCGAAAGACGCCGCCAGCTATTATGGGCGCGGCATGGCACGGGCCGACAGGAAGGACTATGACGGCGCCATCGCCGATTTCGACCGGGCAATCGACCTCGACCCGCACAATCCGGATTACCTGGTCAGCCGCAAGGCGGCCGACGCGGCAAGAGGAAAAGGCGATGTCGCGGCCGAAGCCGGCGGGCCTGATCCGAAGAAGCTCAAGGCTTTCATCGATCTCGGCGATGCCCTCTACAAGAGGCACAAATATGATCGCGCCATTGCCGAATACAGCAAAGCCATCAGGCTCGATCCGAAAATGGCGTCCGCATATCTGGGGCGCGGCATGTCGCTGGTAGCGAAGGGCAAGTATGACGCGGCCATCGGCGATTACGGCAAGGTGATCGAACTCTATCCTGCCTACGTCGAAGCTTACCTCGGCCGCGCCGTCGCCTGGAGCAAGAAGAACGAACTGGATCGAGCGATCGCCGATTTCAGCCGCGCGGCCAAGATCGACCCCAGTTCTGCGCCAATCTATTTCGGGCGTGGCAGCGCCTGGCTCGCCAACGGCGATTACGACCAGGCGATTGCCGACTACGACCAGGCGCTCAAGCTGGATCCAAGGCTGGCCCTAGCCGAGGAGGGCCGCAAGCTCGCCGTGGCGGCCAAACGCAAGTCAGCCGGAAGCGATCCTGTCGGCTCTGACCAGAGCAACTTGAAGACCATCGTCGACCACGGCTACGTCTGGTACAAGAAACGCAAGTATGCACGCGCCACCACCGCGTTCGAACAGGCCATCGCACTCGATCCGAAAAACCCCGCCGGCTATCGCGGACGGGCGATGGTCCGCACCGACACCCATGACTATGATGGCGCCATTGCCGATTTCAGCAAGGTCATCGAACTCGCGCCGAAGAGCAGCGATGCCTATTTTGGGCGTGCCGCTTTGTGGGGGAAAAAAAACGAGCTTGACCGGGCGTTAGCCGACTATGACCGAGGCCTCGAGATCGATCAGAGTTGGAGCATGGCCTACTACGGACGGGCAACCAAAAGGCTGGAGAAGGCCGATTACGAGGGTGCGATGACAGACTTCGACAAGGCGATCGAACTGGATCCCAAAGTCGCGCGCTTCTACATCGATCGCGGCTTTGCCTATGCGGCAAAAAAGGACATCGACAGCGCAACGCGAGACTTCAACAAGGCGATCAGCCTGGACCGGAAGAAGAGCGCTGGCGCCCATTTCGGTCTAGGTGCAATCAAGGAAAGCCAAGGCGACCACGATGGCGCCATCGCCGAGTACAGCCGCTCTATCGAGATCGACCCGACATATGCCGACGCCTACGATTTGAGGGCACATTCCTGGAGAGCTAAGGGCGATTTGAAGCGCGCCGAGGCCGACCGCAAGAAGGCGCTGAGCCTCGGACTGAACTAGACAGGCATTTTAGAGGGGCGGATGTCGCGTGGAAAATGGTTGCAGGTGGAGGCGGTCGTCCCCTTTGAGCTTCGTTGAGGCAAAAGTGCTACCAGCGATGTTCGGCGGCGGCAGATATCACCATGAGTCGGTGGCGAAGCCGCCCCAGCCTGTGACCACCGCCTACATCGATGCCTAGATCCGGAAGCAGGATCTCCAGATCGTTGAGGCTATCGCACGCGAATTTCCGGACGACTACGATGCGATGCTTCGCAAGATCACTGCCGCCGCCCAGACCGGAAGCCAAACAGAAGTGCGCAATACCAGCAGACAGGCGGTCGCCGATCTGCGGCACAGATATGCACCGCTCCTGCCTTCAGCTCCGGACAGCGCGGTCTCGCAAGCGCTTTCGGCGCAACTCGACATGCTCAATCATGTCATTGCGCGCGAAACGCCGGCCACCTGCAACAATTACCTGCGCTACGGGTAGGTCTCGAAGTATGGCCTTTCCTTCAACGCCTTGCCGTTGCCGTCGAGCAGTATTCCCGAGGCAAACAAATACCCGCCCATCGCTTCCATCTTCGCCATGTCCATGGTGCCGATGGCGCCGTTAGCACCCTTCAAAAAATGCCGGTCGTTCAGCGCCGGGTTGGTGAGCGTGTCGTTCGCCGCGATCAGCGGGTCGCCTGCGTGCTTCGCGCGGTCGACGGCGAAGGCGTAGCCGGCCCGCGTTCCTCGAAAAAAGCGGCGGCGGCTTGTCGGTTGGCGCCAAGGAACGCGTTTCCGGAAATGATCAAGGTGGTGTGCTCGTCCGGCAGCCGTAATCGGCGTAACGGAAGCTGCGCTGCTCCAAGCTTCCAAGCCCGGCCTCAACGCCTTCCAGGTCGAGTCTTCGGGCGTGACGTCGACCGCACCGGGCAAACCGTTTCCCCAATCCGCCGAAGAGTGGCCCATCTCTCCTAGGAGATGCCGGTCGTTATAAGATTTTTACCAGTTTCTTATAACGCTCTTGAAGTCTCGCCGAATAAGGCCCAGTTATAAGAAAACTGCAGGTTTCTTATAACGCTGCGCACGCCCGGGGGCGGCCATGAAGACCATCGATCTTGCCTATCGTACCCTCTATGCCGAGCTGGTGCAGCGCAGCCTGGATGCCTCCTTCGAGACCGATTTCTCGACGGCGGGCAATTTCGTGCGCGTGCCGGTGAAAGGCCGCGACTACTGGTATTTCGAAGAGACGCGGCCGCAAAAGTCCAGGCGCTATGTCGGCCCGGCGGAAGATCCCGAGATCGCCAAACGGGTCGCGGCCTTCAAGGAGATCAAGGACGATCTCAGAGCTCGCCGCAAGCTGGTCTCCACGCTGGTTCGCGACGCCGGCCTGGCGGCGCCCGATGCTTTCAGTGGCGACGTCGTCGAGGCGCTGGAAAAGGCCGGGCTCTTCCGCCTGCGCGCGGTGCTCGTCGGCACCGTCGCCTTCCAGACCTATGCAGGGCATCTCGGCGTCAAACTGCCAGGAGCCGCGCTGCAGACCGGCGATGCCGACTTTGCCCAGTTCCATTCCGTCTCGGCCGAAGTCGACGACAGCATGCCGCCGCTCATCGAGGTGCTGAAGGCGGTCGACCCGACATTCCGGGAAATCCCGCACCGAACCGATGCGGGGCGCACGACGCAGTTCGAGAATGCTTCGCGCTACCGCATAGAATTCCTCACTCCGAACCGAGGCAGCGACGAGCATGCTGACCATGCCAGCCCGATGCCGTCGCTGGGCGGCGCCTCGGCCCAGCCCTTGCGCTTCCTCGATTTCCTGATCCGAGACCCGGTGCGGGCAGTGCTGCTCCACCGCTCCGGCGTGCCGGTGCTGGTCCCCTCGCCCGAACGCTTTGCGGTCCACAAGCTGATCGTCGCGGCGCGACGCGCGGGAAGCGCTGCCGCCAAGCGGGAGAAGGACCTGCATCAAGCAAGCCTGCTGGTCGAGGCGCTCGAGACCACGCGTCGGCAAGACGACCTCGCCCATGCCTTCGCGGAAGCGTGGAACCGGGGCGAAGCATGGCGTGAGGCGCTGCGCAAAGGCTTGCAACTGCTTCAGCCTGACAGGCGCGAGATGGTGGACCTGGTCCTCGGCAGGGCGCTCGACGAAGCGCGCATCGAGCTCGACGGTTTCATGAGACGGTCCAAGTGAGTTATCGTTCAAATTGTACGAAACGTTCTTGACCACTTTTCGTACCTAATGTACGATATTGCCCTTCGTTGAGGGGATGTTCTTGAACACCGCGAACCATGCCGCTTTCGCCCCATTGCTCTCGCCTTTGCCGCTCGCCGAGCGCGAACGCCTGGCCGGCGCGTGGCGCATGGCCAGCCAGGACATCGCCGACGACATCCGCTTCATCCGGCAATATCTGAAGGTGATCGCCGAGAAGGACGACCGGCTTTCGACCGGCACGCTGGTGCACGGTCGCGGCTATATCGAGGCCTGCGCGGCCTGGCTGCCCGAAACGATCGCGCGATATTCGAGGAACCTCAGGCTGATCAGCGAATGCGAGTGCGCGATGACTGCGGCGGGCGTGCGCTTTGCAAAATCGAGCGATGCCTGGGAGTGAGATGTCTTCCTTCTTCGCGGAGGAAGACCACCAAACGCGACGAAACAGAGGGGCGCGAAGGAGCGCGGCGACGGAATGGTTTCCGCCCGCGCCGGGTGCAGAGAATTCCCTTTTGCAACTTTCGGATGCACCTCGACAAATGTATCGTTTCACACAATTGCCAATTGGTGGACGCGGGCGAGCGGCCGGTAGTTAATTCCTTTCGGGCGAAGGAAGGCATAGTCGCGTACCAGGGAGGAACTCGTTTGATAGACCAGCAAATCGACATCGGCGCACCAGCCGACGATCAGCCTTACGAAGTCACCTCATTCGCCAGGAAGCATGGGCTGACGATCCCGATCGCGGACGCGGTGCTTTTTGCCAAGGGTCCGTCGCCGTCGCGGGCGGCCTGCGATACCGCCGCGCTGGCTTTCCTCTGCGCCGTTGCGCAATACGCCAGGAAGCAAGGGAGGCGATAGCCGTTCAGCCTCCACCTCCGCGCCCTAAATCTTCGGGCGCGGGCTTGCTACATTTCGATTGTGCGGATGGCAGCGGCGGAACGGCCGCTGGGGTTAGGCCTTGGCTTTCGGCTTGGCAGGAGCCTTGGCCTTGGCGGGGGCTTTGGCGGGCGTTTCGGCCTTGGCCGACTTCGGCTTGGCGGCGGCCGTCTTTTTGGGCGCGGCCTTGGACTTCGGCTTTACTTCGGCGTCGATCTCGGCGGCCGCCTGGTCCCAGTGCTCCATATGCGCGCCTTCCGGCCGGCCCGCCTGCTCCCAGATCTCGTGCGCCCGCCGGCGAATGCGTTCCTGCCTGTCGTCCGTCACTGTCGCCTCCTTTGAGTGGGGCCGCTCCCCGACGGAAACATTAGCTGAATTTTCTGGTGGCGTCTTGCGCATCGACGCGTAGGTGCCTGAACTTCGGCAGCGATTTCTTCAGTGCACGTCGGAGACGATAGCGACTCCCAGATACGCCGCCTTCTTTGTAATCAATGCGGCTAAATCGGCGTCAGAGCGTTCGGTTCCGGTGCGCCTGCGCAACAGGCCAATCGCTTCCTTCATCGATAAGAGGCCAGTGCGGCGTTCGGCCAGAAGCTGGTCGACCGCCTTTGCACAGTCGACTGATTCGACATGGGGATGATGCATGGCTGCGACTCCTTCCTAGGAGCCGGCATCCCCCCGCCGGTTTGGCGGGAGGATCGGGGCTCGTAAGCGTAAGATCACTCGATGACGTGGATGACCCTGCGTGTACCAGGATCGATCAGGACAGTGCGATCGTTGACCACGGCATATCTGTACTGAACGTCCGGCACCTCCCGCAGCTCGACCGTGTCAGGCACCGTCGAGCCGACGCCCAGTTCCAGCCCCAGTATGTTGACCGAGGCGATCGGGTGCTTGTGGACATATTCCTTGACTACAGTCTGCTGCTCCGGCGTGACGATGATCTGGTCCGCAGCGGCAAAGCCTACGCCGGCGATCAGAGCAAGGCCGGCAACAGCAGGAATAAGGGTGCGTTTCATCATAAGTCTCCTGTTGTGTTGGCGAGCTCCGCCCGCCTCCGCCGTCGCGGAAACCCTGGCAGGTCGAACATAGGAGCTCCCGGGGCAAACGCGTGCATTGGGGTCTTGTTCCGTCTGCGGCGCCTAATTGATTGTTGCCGGCGGAACCGCCGGGGCGGCTTCGCATTGTTTGAATTGAATAATTCGACAAGCAAAGGCCCGCCATGACTGCAGTTCACATCACAAGCGACATGCCGCTCCGCGCGCCGGTGGCGATCGCAGTCGGGGCCGGCTTCAAGCGCGAGATCGCTTCCCTGGCGGCGATGCAGAATTTCCTCAAAGAATGGCCGCCGGCGATGCGCGGCGATTGTTATACCGCGGCCGTGCAGACCTGCGAGGCAGCGCGGACAGGCGAGAGGAAACTCGGGGAAGCGCGGCGGGCCTTCGTGGCATTCGCTCAGAAGGCCGGCATTCTGTGGACCGGCGTCGACCCGGTCACCGCGCTACGCGAAGCCAAGATCAGACGCGTCAAGGCCAGGAGCATAAGCCAGCAGCGCCGGCAATGGCCGCTGGCGTGACAGGCTGCTGAAGTCCGGTTCTATAGGATCGGGCTTATGGAACCAAGCATCATCGAAAAAGCCCTCGCGGCCGAAGGCTTTTGTCGCGCCAAGCGGCGTAGCGCCGCTCACTGCCGCCCAGTGCTGGACGGCAGCCAGTCGACATCGATGACGGCTGTCAGTTCAGCGAAGCTTCGCACGACTCGGTGAGGAAAGATGCGGCGATCAGATCGTCCGCATCGATGCGTAGGGAGCCATCGCCGCCCCCCATTATGGCCGCGACCTTCTGGAAGGTCTTTATTTCATGTGCGGTGATGTGGGCGTCTTCCATCCTGGCCCGCAACTCGGCGACGCGCATCCCGAGCGAGCGGGATGTTCCGATTTCTCGTTTCGACATGTTAACTAGTCCTCCTCGCCCCTGCCCATGCCTGTTCGCCGCCGCCCGATTCTGCTTTCTGCCACCGGTTTGTGTTGCCTATGAGACAGGTTTGTTTCTGCCACTGGTTTGTGTTGCCCATGAGACAGATTTGACCCAAAGCGCCCAACTTGGGTGTGGGTCAAAGGTTCCGTTAGGATATCGTAAATTAATAATTTTCCGTTAACCGCCCGCCGCCGTGACCGGCGGCGGGCCATCCGTTCGGCCGATTACGCTATCGGTTAATTGAGCACCTTGATGATCTTGCGCGTGCCGGGGTCGACGATCACAGTCCGGTTATCGACCACGACATAGCGATATTTGACGTTCGGCACCTCGTGCAGTTCGACCGTCTCGGGAAGCGTGCTGCCGATGTTCAGCTCGATGCCGGGAACCTTCACCGAAGCCAGCGGCTGCTTTTGCACATATTCCTTGATGACGGTTTCCTGCTCGGGCGCGATCACGACGGTGTCCTGCGCAGCGACGGCGCCAGCGCCGGCGAAAAGCAGGAGGGCCGCGGCGGCGGTGGTGATGTGCATTTTCATGGTCGTCTCCTTTGTGTGGTCAATCGCCTCCTCTGCTGCGCCTGCGATTTCCACAGCCGATCGGCACCGTCCTAACGCCGAGGGCCACGGCTTGTTCCTGCAAAATTCCGCGCATCCGCCGGCGTAGGAACGCCGCCGCCGCTTGGCAAAACAATCTCGGAACAATGCCTTCCAAGTCGTGTTTAACCAACGAAGGGACCGACTTTCCGAGGAGAAATCAGATGAAACATCTTCTGATCACGAGCATGATCGCGCTCGGCGTTGGTTGCGGCGCCGCGATGGCGCAGACCGAGTCCGTGCAGCCGAGCGGCGGCGATAATTGTGCCGCCGGCCAGGCCGACTGCCCGAAGGGCGGCAAGGCTGGCGAGCAGGCCCAGGGCAAGATGAAGTCTCAGACCGAGCAGAATGCCCAGGGCACCACCAAGATGACGACTGAGCAGAATGCCCAGGGCGAGGCTGGCGCCAGCACCGAACAGAACGCCGAGGACAATACGCAGCTGAAGAAGAAGCAGCAGGCGCAGGGCAAGACCGACACCAAGACTGAGCAGAATGCTCAGGGCAGCACCAAGGTGCAGACTGAGCAGAATGCTCAGGACAACACTACGCTGAAGAAGAAACAGCAGGCCCAGGGCAAGACCGGCACGAGCACCGAGCAGAAGGCTGACAGCAACACCAAGGTGCAGACCGAGCAGAATGCTCAGGGCAAGACCGGCACCACCACCGACCAGAACGCCCAGGGCACCACCAAGATGCAGACCGAGCAGAACGCTCAGGGCAAGACCGGCACGACCACTGAGCAGAACGCTCAGGGCAACGTCCAGGCCGACCAGGACAAGACGGCCTCGATCACCAATGTGACGGTCGAGCAGCGGACGCAGATCACGCAGATCATCCGCGAGACCAACGTCCAGCCGGTTCGCGATGTCAGCTTCGACATCTCGGTCGGCGTCGAGGTTCCGCGGCAAAAGATCCGGCTGCATCGCCTGCCGCCCCGCATCGTCAAGATCGTCCCGGCTTACGAAACCTATGAGTATTTCGTGCTGGCCGACGGGCGCATCGTGATCGTGGATCCGGACACCTACAGGATCGTCGTGATCCTGGAGGCCTGATCCAGACAGCATTTCCGACAGGAGGCCTGCCGTGCCGCAAGGCATGGCGGGCTTTTCTTATGTCGCTTCAGCCGCGGGCGCAAACGCCCCCTCCCCGCGGCCGGGGGCAGCCCCATCAAAGCTTTATCGCCCGCCCTCGCCGCAACACAGCCGTCGGACTGAGGTCTGGTTTGGTAGGGCATTGGTCCCCCTCTCGAAACGTACAGGCAGTTATCTTGTTGGAGTCACGACTGGCGAGCATAGGTCCCTTCATCGTCGGTTGTTCGCACCCGCCGCTACCTGCGATGCGGCGGGTGCTCCTTTTGGGGGTGCTGCATGCAACTCGGAGAGATCATTGCGAACCTGTTCGCCGCCGTTCTTCTGATCTGCGTTGTGGCGCTCGTGTTCTTCACAGGCGGCAGACCACTCTGGCCGGATCGCCAGGCCAAGATGGTCATCCTCTTGCCGCCGGATGCCATGACAACGGGATCGGTCAGGGCACTGGCGCACGTTCGCCTGCCCGACGCCTTCGATACAAGACTGGTCCAGCCAAGGCCCCAATCCCGATAACCTGTTCGGCCAGCCCAGAGCCGGCCGCGACGTGATCCGCCCGAATGGAGGTCAGAGCTAACTCTCCGCTTCTTTCGCGGAAGGGCGGAGCCGTCTCCCGCCGATGAAGGGCCGTGCTCGGCGGGCGGACACTGCGGCAACCGGCGGCCGGGTTCAGCTCAGCAGCATTTCAGCGGCGGCGAAGGGTGATGCACGGGCCGAAAGCAGGCGCAACACGCCAGCACGCCCGGTAGCCCGCTGCGGTTCATTAGCTGCTCCTGATCATCGTGCCGCGAGGGAACGGAATCGGCCTCGGCTTGGTTCCTGAGGCATAGGTCCTTCGGCGGGCCGGAGTTAAGACCTATGGCAAGGGGTCTGCGTGAAGTCTTGCGATCCTGGCGGAAAAGGTGCAAGGGTCAACATGGGTAGAGCAATGGGCGAGATCGTCGAAGACCCTAACTGGTCGCGGCGCTCGGTTGGGCAAATGTATTTTCCGCAGTTTCTTGTGGGAATGACGGCAACGCTTCTGGTGGTTCTCGGCTGGACCTTCATGTCCACCGGGTCCGTCTGGCAGTCGCTTGGCTGGACGTTCTTGGCGGGCGTGGTGCTGCAGGCAGGCTACTTCGTGGCTGTGCTGTGGCTCGTGCAAGCCGAAGGCCGGGCCACGGACGAGAGCAAGGCGAGCGACGCCGGCGCCCCCGCCAAGCTGCCCGGCCCGTTCGAGCGCGACGGCATCGTCCATGCGCTGATCTCGCGGCTGTTCCCGAGGCTGCTGCCGTAAGGCGGCTCAGCGTCCGGCCAAAGCCCCCAGCGCCGTCATCTTTTGGGTAGCGACGCGAAGCGGAGCGAAGACCCGAGAACCCACGCTGTGACCTCGTCGAGGAACGCAGCGCGGCAGAATCCTGCACCGTCGGAACGCTCTGAGCTTACGGCCTGCAGTCTGCGCCGCGTCGCTTCGCTCCCTGCTCCGCCACAGGATGACGTGCCAATCTTGGCCGCGTGCGATCGAGCAATTGAGCGCGTCGCACTGGGCCGGTTCAGGCGACGCGCTGTTGGGAGGGTTACTGCGCCGGAGCGACCGTGGCCGAGCGCACCGTCTCCGCGGACGAGAAGACGATGAAGGCAAAGGTCAGCACCGCGGCGGCGACGATCAGCGAGCCGATCGCCACGACCGGCTCGATCTCCGGATGGCCTGCGGCCAACATCCAGTAGAGCGCCGGCAGCATGATCACGAGGCCAACCGTGTAGAGACCGTAATGGATCATGGCGATGCGGCGCTCTGCCTTGGCCGGATTGAGCGCGTAGTAACCGCCGAAGATCGCGCTGGTCACCCAGCCGAGAAGGTTGATGTGGGCGTGCGCCGGGAAGGCGCCGTGGTCGCCCGAAATCGCCATCTGCAGCCCGGCGGCTATGCCCAGGATGAGAAAGACGATGGCCGTCTTGAAGAAAAGCTCCGAAACCCGTGGCATTTTGTTGTCCTCCCAATGCCCTGTGAAATCCCTCACCCGCTAAGCTACACACCGCAACGCATATTAGCCACAAGGCAGCGAAGTTTTGGTGTGCATTGCGCACAGCGTGAGGCGAGGCAAAAAGGCCCGCAAGAGTTGGCGCCGGCGGGGCAGCGGTCCCCGGGCCTGCAGTTGTTTTCCCCAATGCAGGGCGGCTCGCAAAAGAAATTGCCCGTTCCCCATTCCAACGCCGGCTATTATATCGTAGTACGACATTCACAGCGAGATCTCGGGGGTGGCAACCGGGGGCCGGGAGCTGACCACGCAGCTCCCGGTCAAACTCGTTTTCGGCGCGCCGATTTTCGACTACCCGGTCTGCGTCACCGCCGTCGGTTCTGCCACCGTTTCAAACACGTGGCACAACGCCGACCAAAACCGACGAAAGGCTTCCAGCGGTGCGGACGCCGAGGGATTTTTAGCTATTCCTTAACTAATGTTATTCGGTCGGTAGACCCCGCATGTTAACCTTCGGGCGCGGGTAGAAGCCGTCTGACCACCTCGGCTTTTGCTATTTGGGCTCGCCTCAACGGCGAGCCTTTTTTTGAATTCCGTCTGTGCCTCGGCTTGGCGTTTCTGCTCGCCGCAACCAGGATCCCCCCCGGCCTTCCCCTGGTCTGTAGCCATCGTTCCAATGCATTGCCGTCAAGCCAAACAAAATGCCGCCGGGTCGCCCCGGCGGCATGCATGCATTCCACTGCGGCAGCTTCGCCGCGTGTGCCTTATGGCGTAGACGTCGCCGCGGCCGCCTGGTCGATCTTGTCGGCCAGCACGTCCTTGGCCCAGTCCGTCACCTCCTGATCGACCGGCTTGTTGGCCATGTCCTGCAGGGCGGCGTCAAGCGTGGCGTCATCGGGGGCAGGGTTAGCGGTCACAGCGGCCTGGGCATCCGCCACCGCCTGGGTGTCAGCGGCGATCGCAGCGTTCTGGGCGTCGATCTGCGCCTGAACGTCGGCAACTTGCGCATCGAAAGCCGCCTTTTCCTCGGCCGTCATGTTGGTCGTGTCGGTTGCATTGAGGTCGGCGAGCTGTTGGGTGAGCGTGCCGAGCTGGGCCTGGTCGGCAGCCAGCTTGGCGTTTGCCGCGTCAAGCTTGGCCTGCGCGTTCTGGGCTACGGCGGCCTGGGTCACATAAGCCTGAATGCCCGCGAACTTCTTGCTCTTGGAATTCATGTAGGCATTGATGTTGCGCTGGAGCGAGTTCAGCCGGCCGAGCTTGGCATGGATGTTCTTTTCCTTCGGGGTGGCGGCCGTAGTGGTATCGTCCGTCGTGTCGTCATCGGTTGCATCGTCGACCTGCGACTTGGCGGCCTTTGCCGATGCCGACTTGCCGTGCGAGGCGCCGCTTTTGCTGCTTTGGCCCTTGCCGCCGTTGCCGCCGCCGTTGCCATTACCGCCGCCATTGCCGTTACCGCCGCCATTGCCGTTGCCGCCGCCATGGCTGCCGCCATTGCCGTTGCCACCGCCATTGCCGCCGGCTCCGGCGAGTGCGGGAGCAGCCGCGAGCGCCAGAATGGCAAGCGAAGCCAAAAGTGTTTTCCGGATTGTCATCATGTTTCTCCGCAGGTGAATCGCCACCAATGCCCAACCGCTAGATCGCGTCATATGAGATTTCCCTAACGGCTTGGAGTAACTTTTAGACAAATTCGGTCGCGGCAAGAGAGTATCCGCAGAAGAAGCTTCGTCCGTCAGGCTGAATACCTGTTAAGCTGTTGAAATTATAGCATAAATAAATTGGCTAAGGTCAGGTCCGCCCTCTGGAACAATGAAGGCCCACCCCCCGTCGGACCATGGGCCCAACGTTATGCGGCCAGCGTCCGTCGAGGAGTACAAGACGCCTGTTTATAAAGGCGATTTTCGGACGTGCGCGGCATCGTTTCGGGCAACCCGCGGGAGCGGTGATGCCACACCAGCGCTTGGGGCGCGCTACCGAGGTGTTCTTATCCTGCTTTGCGGCCAATCCCAGATATATACTTATATATTCTTCCTCGGCATGCCTGAAGCGTGTCGCAATCTTTCGGCCCACACAGCTTGTTAAGCTTAGCCCTGGCTTTGACCCGAAACGAAGTCCCACTTTGGGGAGACGTGCTTCAGCTGTTGATCAGCGGCACGGTGACAGTGGTCGAGTAATTGATCGGAAAATCGCTGAAATAGGGAAAGTTGATGACGAAGGCATAGCTGGCGCTGACATGCGCCATCTTGAAGCCGCCGCTCGGCGGGTCGGTGGTGATCGTCACTGTCACGTTCTGCAAGCCGAGCGCCTGTAGTTTCTGCGTCGCGATCGTCTGGATCTGAGCCTGGGTCATCGTCCTGTCGAGCTGCAGCGAGCGCGCCGAGGCCTCGAGCGCATAGCGCACGCTGGACTCGTTGTTCATCGACCAGCCGAAGGCGAAGATGCCGAACAGAAGCATGATCAGGAAAGGCACGATCAGCGCGAACTCGATCGCGGCGCCGCCAGAGGCGTCGCTGGCAAACAGCCTGGTTTTTTGCTTAGCGGACACGGACCACCTGCTGATGGCTGAGCGCGCTATTGCCCGGGAAGACGCCGAAGGTGAACGGCGGAACCCAGGTGCCCGACGCCTGGATCTGGACATAGATGGAAGGTACTTTCGATCCCGCACAGGTGGTCGACGACGTGACCACGGTCGTTCCGCATTTGTAGGTGCGTGTCACCGTGATCGCCGCATCGGAGGGTTTCTTCTCCCAACTCGCAAGAGCGGCGGCCTGAACGGCGGTGTCGTCTCCCCCGCCGGCCAGCAGCAGATTCGCCGCCGTCTTCACACCCGCCCGCATCGCCATCGAGTTGGTGACATAGGACCAGCCATCGGCGATTCCGAACAGCGCGACGCACAGCACCGGCAACACCAGCGCGAATTCCACCGCGGCCGCGCCGGAGCGATTCTTGCGGAAGCGGATCGCTGCCGGCGCCACGCGGCTACTCGACAATCGCAACAGACGGGGCGGCGGGGATGTCTTGCAGCCCAAGGCTCGAGCAGTTCTGGTTGATTGTGGAATTGCCCGACCACTGGATGGTGTCGGCCACAACCTGGGTGCAGCCGTTCGCGCCCGAGAAATTGCCGAGATAATTGACCTGCTGCTTGGGGAAATAGATCGCCCCGGTCAGCGAAGAAGTCGCCGTGCCGTTGAAGGTGCTCTGTGCGGCGTTGCCCGTCCTGTCGCCATAAAACAGCACGCCGGAATAGGTCCCCGAGGTCGGCGCGCTGAGCGTCACCGTGGCGTTGCCGTTCATGCTTATGGTGTTGCTGCCCGTCATATAGATGGTTACGCCGTTGGTGCAGGGTGCAGCGCAGGTGATGACCGCGCCGGCGTTGATCTTCAAATTGCCCTGGACAACGTAAGTGCCGGAAGAAAGCGCGACATTGCCGTTGAGGTTCATACCATTGCAGTAGGTACCGGGCTGGATTGTTTGCGTTGACTTGCCGCTGTTGACATTCTGGCAAGAGCCGCTGGTCGAGGGCGCCGGCAGGCTGGAGAATGGATCGGACGCGGGCAAGGCCTGGGTTAACGGCGACTTGCAGGTCGTGGTCACCGGGTTGTTCAGCGAAACGCCGCCGACCGAGATCAGGCAGTCGGCCTGAAGCCCTGCCGACCCCTGCACCTTGATGGCATCGGCGGCGCTCGAATTCGACATGACCGAGCAACCGGTCAGCTTGACGCTGGTGCTGCCGGAGAAAAGCGCCGCCTGCGAGGCCGACTGATTGAGCGCCAGCACGCAGGCCTTGGAAGCATCGGTGATGAGCGCCACCGCCCTCGCCTGCTCCGGCACCTTGGTCTGCGTGAAGATCGAGGTGAACATCCGATCGAGGTTCTGGTTGAGGATGACCTCGACTGCCTTCTTGGCCGTGTTCGGCCCCGAGGTGGGCGGCGTGTGGACGGTGATGGTGCCATTGCCGAGGCCGTTGTCGGTCGCCGACTGGGTCGCGGCCGCCGTGATCGTCGCATTGTCCGATCCCTGGATCTTTTCCAGCGCGCCGGCATAGGCGGCGGCGTCCGCCGTCGCCTGCAGCTTCAGGCTCGAATAGTACCAGTAGGACGTCTCGACGCCGAGCCCTGCCCCGCCGACGACGATCGGCAGGGTGAGCGCGAAGATCGTCGCAACATTGCCGCTCTCGCCGCGCCGCAGGCGGCGGGAGACGAACTGTCTGAAAATCCGACCGAATGTGTTCATGGCCGAGCGCGCCCAAGCTATCCCAGCCACCACGTTCAACACCCCGCGATAAACGAATGGCTAATTTTTTTCCTCGACTTGCGATTTTCAGACCCTTGTATGCATATCTACCGCCCTGCGCGGCCGCGACTCAGACTTAGGTCCCACTTCATATAAGACCTAAGGTGAAGCTGCGGATAAATCAGCGATTTTAGCTTTTGCTGCATTTTATCTTTTTCGGAAATCCGTCGTAGAGACGGCTGGAGTAGTTTCTCTGCCGTTTCCGGCGAGGGGTGCTGCCATGATCAGACGGTTCTGGGCTTCGACGCGCGGCAATTTCGCGCTGGCGACCGCAATCGCCATGGTGCCGCTGATGCTTGTCGTGGCCGGCGCCGTCGATGTGGCCGGCACGAGCGACGACGCGGCGCAACTGCAGAACTCGCTGGACGCAGCCGGAC
>NZ_RZSF01000420.1:0-4701 GCF_004023325.1 Mesorhizobium sp. M1A.F.Ca.ET.072.01.1.1
ACCCGGCCCTGCCCGCGCCTCCCTGGCCCAGGCAGCGGCCGCAGGTCTCCTTCATCGTCTGCACGCGTGACCGCGCGGCGGTGCTTGAAGCCTGCATCGATTCGATCCGTGCCGCCTGTCTTGCGCATCCCGCCTTCGCCGCCGAACTGGTGGTGGTCGACAACGGCTCGCGCGACGGCACGGCGGAATATCTTTCCCGGATCGCCGCGAGCTCCGACATTCCACTGACGGCGATCTCAGAGCCGCGGCCCGGGCTGGCGGCGGCGCGCAATGCGGGGCTGGCGCGGGCGCGCGGGCACGTGCTGGTCTTCAACGACGACGACTGCAGGCTCGACCGCAACTACCTCGCCGACCTCCAACGGCATTATGCAAGCGGTGAGAAATGGCTGATCCGCGGCGGCCGCGTCGAACTCGGCGATGCGCGCGACCTGCCCTTCACCATCAAGCGCTGCGACGAGCGCCAGCGGCTGACGCCCGCCGTGCATCCGGGCGGCTTCGTGCTCGGCTGCAACATGACCATGCATCGCGACGTCGCCGCTCGCATCGGCCCCTTCGACGAACGCTTCGGCGCCGGCGGGCCGCTGCGCTCGGCGGAAGACACCGACTACCTGGTGCGCGCCATGCTCGCCGGCATGGCGGTGGAATATGTGCCCGACATGACGATCTTCCACCACCACGGCCGGCGCGGCCGCAAGGCGATCGATCGGCTGCACCGCGACTACCATTTCGGCAATGGCGCGCTGTGTCTCAAGCATTTCCGCCGCGCACCATGGCTGCTTCGCCATTTCTATTGGGCGGCGCGTGCCGCCACGCGCGAGCTGATCGGCGGCCCGCGCTTCGACCAGGATCTCAGGCTCTCGCACTGGCCGATCGTTTTGATGAACCTCGCGGGCGCGGCGAAATTCATGACGCTCGTGCTGGCCGGCCGGCCCGATCGGCAGCCGCCGCGCGCTGAGGAAGCCGCCGAGGTCAGGACGGAGGCTGGCGCGCCATGAGCGGGCACCCGACACTGGCGATGCTGCGGCGGGCGCTCGGCCGCCGTCAGCTCGGCCTGCTGCCCGCTGTCGTCGCGCTCGGGCTTGCCAGTGCTGCGCTCGAAGGCTTCGGCATCGGGCTGATCATCCCACTGCTCGGCATCATCATGGGACATGGCGAGGCGACCGGCATGGCCGGCCTTTCCGCCCTGCTGCAGAAGGTCGGCGCCGGGCTCGGCGAGCGCGAGCGGCTGATCGCGATTTCGGCCGCGATCCTCGGCTCGATCCTGCTCAAGAACCTGCTTGCCTTCGCCAATGCGGTGCTGACCGCGCATATCTACGGCAAGGCCGGCCAGTCGATCCGCGGCGCGCTCGCCGAACGCCTGCTCAGCGTCGGCTATCCGTTCTTCCTGAAAGAGAGCCCAGGGCGGCTGCTCAACATCATCTCCAACGAATCCTGGCGGGCGTCGGACGCCATGCAGGGGATGCTGGGCGCGATCGTCAGCGCCTCGGCGGCGGTTATCCTGCTTGCCTTCCTGCTGCTCTTATCCTGGCAGATGACGCTGCTGGTGATGCTGGGGCTGGCGCTGGTGCAAGCGGCACATATGGCGCTGTCGGCGCATCTCAAGGGCCCGAGCCGCAGCGTCGCGGCCCGCAACAGCGCTTTAGCCTCGCAGATGCTGCACCTGGTGCATGCCGGCCGTCTCATCCGGATCTTCGGCCAGGAGGCGCGCGAGAAGGCCGCCTTCGAGAAGGCATCGGACAGCGTGCGGCGGGCGGCCTTCACGCTTTCCAGCCGCCAGGGCGCGCTGGCGCCGCTCACCGAAGTGCTGCACGCGGTGCTGTTCCTGGCGGTGGTGATCGGCGCCTGGCTTGCCGGCTTGAGCTTCCCGTTGGTCGCCGCCTTCCTCATCCTGCTTTACCGCCTGCAGCCGCATGTGCGCGCGCTGCAGATGACCTGGAGCCAGCTGCAGGGGCTTTCCGGCTCTCTGGAGGAGGTGACCTGGCTGCTCGAGCCCGAGGGCAAGCCCGCGCCGCCCACGGGCAGCCGTCCGTTCGCGGGACTCGGCGGGAAGATCGCCTTCGAGGGCGTCAGCTTCAGCTATGCCAATGAGGAGCAGCGTGCGGCGGTGCTGCATGCGGCGAGCTTCGACATCGTAAGCGGCCGCTCGACGGCGCTGATCGGCCGCTCCGGCGCCGGCAAGACGACCATCGTCAACCTGCTCTGCCGCTTCGTCGAGCCCGATGGCGGCCGCATCCTCGTCGACGGCGCGCCGCTCGGCGAGATCGACCCGGCCGAATGGCGGGCCCACATCGCTTTGGCCAGCCAGGAGCTGGAGCTGGTTGACGGCACCATCCTCGACAACATCACCTACGGCAAGGACACGGCCAGCGCGGAAGAGGCGCGCCGCGCGGCGATGCTCGCCGAGGCGCATGGCTTCATCGAAACGCTGCCGCAGGCCTACCAGACGGTGGTCGGCTATCGCGGCGTCAACCTGTCGGCCGGGCAAAGGCAGCGCATCGCGCTGGCGCGAGCGCTGCTGCGCGACCCCGACATTTTGATCCTCGACGAAGCCACAAATGCAGTGGACGGACTCTCGGAAGCGGCGATCGTGGAAACGCTGAAATCGCGCGCCGGCCGCCGCACCACGATCGTCATCAGCCATCACCACTCGACCATCGCGTTCTGCGACGACCTGGTGATCCTGGAGCATGGGCGGGTGAAGAAGCAGGCGCCGTTCGCGGAACTGGCGGCACGCAGCATGGATGAGCTGTACCAGCCGGAGTGAGGGCTTTCTTTGCGAGGGAAGTGGCGAAGGTTGGCGCGAGACCCCCCTCTGCCCTGCCGGGCATCTCCCCCGCAAGGGGGGAGATTGGCAGCTCCGGCTGCCGCGCTCTTCCTGCTCCGTCGGAAGTTGGCGAAAGCGGCGACGACATCTGATCTCCCCCTTGCGGGCCCTTGCGGGGGAGATGTCCGGCAGGACAGAGGGGGTGCTGTCCCGCCGGCGCTAAATCAGCTTCACCCCGCCATCGCCAGTGGCGCGGCGCTCTTGTTGGGGATCTGGATGTCGATCTCCAGCGTCGACATGGTGGCGCCGCGATCCATCGAGACCTGGAGATAGTCCTGGTCGATCTGCACATGCTTGGCAATGACGGCCATGATCTCCTCGCGCAGAATGGAGACGAGGTCTGGCTGGCCACGGCTCTGGCGTTCATAGGCGAGCAGCAGCTGCAGCCGCTCGCGCGCCACAGGCGCACTGGTGCGCCGCTTGAAGAGGTCGAGAATGCTCATGCCGCCCTCCTTCCGAGAAGCCGTTCGAGGAAACCCTTGCGCTCGAAGGGGACGACCACCGGCAGGTCCTCGCCTTCCAGGCGCCGCGCCGCCTCGAGGTAGGCCTTGGCGGCGGTGTTGATCGGCTCGCTGAGCGTCACCGGCGCGCCGAGGTTGGAGGCCCTGAGCACATCCTGGCTTTCCGGGATGATGCCGAGCAGCGGCGTCGAAAGGATCTCCAGCACGTCGTCGATCGACAGCATCTCGCCGCGCGAGGCGCGCGTCGCGTCATAGCGCGTGACCAGCACGTGCTTCTGGATCAGCTCGCCCTGCTCGGCCTTCATGGTGCGGGCGTCGAGCAGGCCGATGATGCGGTCGGAGTCGCGCACCGACGACACTTCCGGGTTGGTGACGATGACCGCCTCGTCGGCGAAGCGCATGGCAAGCTGAGCGCCGCGCTCGATGCCGGCCGGGCTGTCGCAGAAGACATAGTCGAACACCGAGCGCAGCCGGGCGATGACTTCGGCAACGCCCTCCTCGGTCAGCGCGTCCTTGTCGCGCGTCTGCGAGGCCGGCAGCAGATAGAGCGTCTCCAGCCGCTTGTCGCGGATCAGCGCCTGCGACAGTTTTGCGGTGCCCTGGATAACGTTGACGAGGTCGAACACCACGCGGCGCTCGGCACCCATGATGAGGTCGAGATTGCGCAGGCCGACGTCGAAATCGACCAGCGCAACCTTCTTGCCGGTCTTGGCCACGGCAGCGCCGAGCGCGGCCGTCGAGGTTGTCTTGCCGACGCCCCCCTTGCCCGAGGTGACCACGACTACCTTGCCCATATATCCAGCCTCCGTTGGCGATTTTTATTCTCTGGCCGTGCCGGGCACGGCGGACTCATGAAGGACAATGGCACGCGAAACCGGTCCGAAGCTTGCGCGGCCAAAGACTCAGCCGAGCGGCACCACGCACAGCGCATCGTTTTCGAGGAAGGCCTGCACCGCCTTGCCGCGCGAAACACCTTCCATCTCCTCGGCCGTGGTGTACCAGCCGTCGACGGCGAGCAGCTCGGCCTCGTTCTTGCGGCAGAAGATGCGCGCCGATGTGTTGCCTTCCGAGCCGGCGATCGCCCGACCGCGCAGCGTGCCGTAGACATGGATCGAACCGCCGGCGACGATTTCCGAGCCGGACGCGACCGAGCCCAGCACGATGACGTCGCCATGCGGATGAAAGACCGACTGCCCGGAGCGGATCGGCGCCTTGATCATCAGGGTGCCGGCGGAAGGCTCGTGCCGTGCCGGTGCAGCACCCTGCCCCGACCCGGCCGGTTCCGACTTGGCTGCTTCGGCGGCTCGCGCGTTTTCCGCATCGAGCTTCGCCAGCTCATCCTGCGGCGCCCTCATTTGCCCCGGCTGCACGTCCTCGACCGTAGCCGTCTCAACCGTGATCTCTTCCGCCTTCGCC
>NZ_RZSF01000421.1:0-4693 GCF_004023325.1 Mesorhizobium sp. M1A.F.Ca.ET.072.01.1.1
ATCTCCCGCCGACAGTGCTGATCACAGCCCAATGCGACCCGCTGTCCTCAGACGGCGAGGCCTATCGCGACCGCGTCGTCGCGGCCGGCGGGTATGCCTACTGGTTCGAAGAACAGGGGCTGGTGCACAGCTATTTGAGAGCCCGGCATACGGTCGGTCGTGCTCGCGCGAGCTTCACCCGCATCGTCGAGGCGGTCTCCGTGCTCGGCAGAGGCGAGTGGATCTGGTGATTTTGCCAAGGCGCGTCGCGTCGAGAATTCAAGCGCCGCGCTTCGGGGCTGATGCCAAAATCGCTGCTCTCTTTTCGGCGACTTGCATGAGACGGGCAAAGACAGCTCTACCAGCCGGGCGCCTGGAGCATTTCACCGTTTCACGGAAACGACGAAATGCTCGGGCTTGTTTGTTCTGACGCAATTCCGGACGGAAAACCGCTCACACTTTTTCTCGAATTGCTCTAGACCGCATTGAACCTTTCCGCCTCAGCCTGCGACTGACGGCCAGGCGCCGCATGGCGCGGGCCGGAAAGGGAGCCCGTATGATCAGAATCCAGAGCCGCGGTGGTCCGAGAAAGCAACAGGAGCTCGGCGCGATCATCGGCTTCGGGATGGAGACGACGCGCTCGGCTTTCGGCTGATTCCGTTGACCCTGCCAGGCACCCGGCGTATCGTGAACAGGCGGAAAACAGACAATTCTATCAGGGACGAACGAGCCGGAACGCTGCGACTTACCTTGTTTTGCGCGGCGAAATCGGAGGGTTCTTCCGAAGACTTCGGGGGGAGCTCAATGTCTCGCGACCGCGGCTCGTTCGTGTCTTTTCGCGGCGGCGGTTTGCGCCGTGCGATCGTGACCACCAGCGGAATGCTTGCCCTGGCACTGGCTGCCGGCTTTTGCCTCGGCGGTGCGGCAAAGGCTCAGGAAACCCAGATCATCTATCCGGGCTCGATGGCGGTGACCGGCTTCCCCGGCACGATCATCCCGGATTTCGGCTCTCCCGATTCCGAAAAGGGCGGCCTGCCGCCCGGCGTCGACCCGGTCGACGAAACCTTCATCGACACTTCGCAGGCCTCGTTGCGCATTTTCAACGTCTCGCAACTCGGCGGCCCAGCTTCGGGCCAGCTCGTCTACACGCCGCCGCCCTTCGAGGTGACAGCCGGCCAGATCGGCGAGGTGTTCGGCCTCACCTATGACGACGGCGTGCGCGATGGGGTGCCGTCGGGCATTCCGAACCTCTATGCGGCGGCGACCTCGCTGCACGGCATCGAGATCGTCACGCCCGACACCGACGAGGACGGGCGGCCTGAGCGACAGCGCCGCGGCGCCGCCGGCGCCGTCTTCATGAACGGCCAGTTCGGCACCGAAAATGGCGGCGGACCGGGCACCATCTGGAAGATCGACGGTATCTCGGGCGCCGTCTCGAAATTCGCCGACATCGATACCAACAGCGGGCCCGGCATCGGCAACCTCGCCTTCGATCCGACCCATCGTGAGTTCTTCGCTTCGGATCTCGATACCGGGCTCATCCACCGCATCGATATCGAGGGCAATCTGATCGACAGCTTCGACCATGGCGTTGCCGGGCGTCCCGCGCATGGGCTGGCCCCGGTCGCCGACGACGGCGCCGTGATGGACATCCACGACACTGCCTTCGATTCGGAAGACCCCCGAACCTGGGGCTATACGCAGGATGCGCGCCGCGTCTGGGCCGCCGCCTACCATGGCGGGCGGCTCTACTATTCCGTAGGCGAGAAAGCCGAAATCTGGTCGGTCGGCATTGCAAGCGACGGGGGTTTTGGCCGCGATCCGCGCTGGGAACTGACGGTCAAGGCCGACCAAGATTATGCCGTCACCGATATCGCCTTCGACAATCAGGGTTTCATGTATCTCGCCCAGCGCGGCCCGGTCGAGAACCGCTACGATTACAGCCGCTTCGCCGAGACGGGCAAAGGCGCGGTGATCCGCTACCAGCGCGAGGATCCGGACGATCCGGCAACGGAATCGGTCTGGGCCGAGGTGCCGCAGGAATATGCGGTCGGCTTCCCGCAGGGCAACCGTCAGTCGGCAGGCGGCGTCGACCTACAATACCGCTACGACCCCGAAGGCAATCTTGACACCTCGGTCTGCACTGACACGGTCGTGAACACCGGCGACAAATTGCGCGACAATCCGGAGCTTGCCGAGCGCCTCGCCGCCGGCGGGCCGCTTGCCGTGCATGGCGTGCAGCTCACGCCAAACAAGCTGGTCAAGCCGGCAAACGTGCCGCCCTTCGGCTCCTGGTTCGTCGACTTCGACGGCTATTTCGAAGACCCGGACGTCCAGGGCCATGTCGGCGACGTCAGGGTCTGGCGCCCCTGCGAGGGCCGCGCCGGCTATTATGAGGAAATCCCCGGCGGCTTCCTGCCTCCCGTCTATCCGCCGGACTTTCCGCCGCCCGACAACCTGCCGCCATGCCTCGATGTCGAGGACGTGCAGTATTTCTGCACACCCCGCGGCCTCCAGGCCGACCTCTATCTCCATGACCCCGCTGGCTTTGGCGGCGATTCGATCAAGGCTTTGTCCAAGACACCGGGCGTCGGAGTGACCTCACCCATGTCGCATGCGCCGGGCAAGCCCTACACGATCGGCATAACCGGCCATAATCCGGGCGACACCGTCAGTGTCGGGCTCTGCTTCTACCGGAAGTCCGACCGGGACAAGGGCGGCTACTATCCTTGCTGCAAGATGACGCTGCCGCTCAGGACGCCGGCCGTCGAGTGCGAAGCGCCGAGGAGGGACAGATGAGCGGTCTCGTCCTTTCCCGCCCTGCCCCCCGCAAAACCGTCATGGGCATGATCATAGAACCCCTGTCATATGCGCGGCGCGGCGCGCGCTGGCTGATGGCGGCCGGTGTCGCGATCGCCATGATGTCGGCAGTGCCGACGCTTGCGCAGGACAAGGCACCGGCCGGCCAGATCGCCAATCCGGAAATCACCGCTGGATCGCGCGGCATCAATCCGGAGCTCGGCCGGATCATACCCTTCTTCACCAAGAAGGGTGGCCTAAGAGGCTGCGATAGCGTCGAATACGTCTTGAGCTTCGGCATCCATGGCGACCCGCAGGACTTCGACCGGCCAAGCGTGGCGGCCCTTCTGAAGGCGACAAGGCTCGACTTCAAGGACCAGTTGCCGCACGGCTTGCAGATCGTGAGCGTCGACGTCGTCGGCGACGGCACGGGCGCTTCCGGCGGACCGCTGCCCGCTGCTTCGATCAGCACATCGGCCGGCCCAAACGATACGGCAAGCGTTTCCAATTTCCGGATCAGCGCTTCGAACCTCGACGGCGTCGGCGCTGCCGACGAACGCGTGATCACTTTCCGGATCACGGCCAAGATAGACCATGCCGCCTTCGCCGCGCCGGCAACGGTCGATAACCAGGGTGAGATGAAGGTGGCCTTCAGGGGCGGCCCGGCAACCACGATCCCCTCGCAGGATCCGGACAAGCCCGACGACGCCGATTTCCTCACCGGCGTGAAAACCTCGATCACGATCGACCTGAGCAAGTGCAACCCGCCGCCTCCGCCTCCCAGCAAGGAATGCTTCAAGGTCGAACGCGGCACGGTCGACTGCGTGCCCGGCGGCGGCGCCTTCATCTATCACATGCCGGTCGGTCCGGAGATGGCCGGCAAATGGGTGCAGCTGTCGACGACGACACCCGGCATCACCATCGCCACCGACACCCAGCAGGTGCCTGCCGGCGGCGGCGTGTTGAACTGGAAGATCATCGGCGCCTCGCCGGGCGAGGCCATCCATCTCGTCGTCACCGGCATCGACACCTATGCCGGGCCGAAGGAAGGCTGGGGACTTTGCTGCACGCAGGAGATCGACATGGACATTCCGCGTGATCTCAGGTGCCCGCCCGAAAAGCAGCCCGACCTCAAGGTGGAGAAGTGGGCAGAGGTGCCGCGTTGCACGATATCCGGCGGCTGCGACTTCACCATCACGGTCACCAATGTCGGCGATGCGCCCTATAACGGGAAGATCGTGCTCGACGAGGTGACATTGCCGGCCGGGTCGGCGCTGTCGTCGGGACCGAACCCACCCTGGGTCTGCGCGCCCGGGACGACGCCGATGACCTGCACCCATCCGGCAACCACGCTCAACCCGGGCGCCTCCGCCGTCCTCAAGCTCGGCTTCAAGCCGGCCGGCGGCTGGCAGGGCAGCGTGCTGCGCAATTGCGCCGCCTATGACTACCAGGCGAGCGGCAAGCCGCTGTTCGGCAGCCAGCAGAACGATCGCGGCTGCGCCTCGATCCCGGTCTGCCGCCGTGGCGATCGCGATCCGCAATGCCAGCCTGGGGTCGAGAAGAAGGTCGACCTGCTGCTGAAGAAGCGCGCCCGCATGCCGGTCTGCAGGCCGGACGGCATCTGCAGCTTCGTGATCGATATCATCAACAACGGCACCAGCACCTATCACGGGCCGCTGACCGTGATCGACACCTATCCGGGCGACGCGCCGACCTCCTCGGCCTTCGGGCCGAGCCCGCCATGGACCTGCGGGCCGAACGGCCCCGGCCAGTTCCGCTGCGACAATGCCGGCATCTCGCTGCCGCCGGGCGCCTCGACGCCCATCGTGGTCAAGACGGTCATGCCGGCAAACCACCGGCCGGACACGGTCGAGAACTGCGCCGAGGTGAAGGCCATTGCCGGCGAGGTCTGTCT
>NZ_RZSF01000422.1:0-4677 GCF_004023325.1 Mesorhizobium sp. M1A.F.Ca.ET.072.01.1.1
GACCAGCGCTCTGCCAGAGTGAAGCCGCTAAACATCACCTGGAGGTCAGCATGCAAGCCAACACCGCCAAAGCCCCGGCCGCGATCCGCGTCGATCTTGCTGCAATATTTGTCTCGTTAGAACTGTCTCGTTCAAAATGGCTCGTGACTTCGCTTTCGCCAGGTGGGGGCGAGAGAATGTCGAGACACCTCGTGTTGGGGGGCGACATTCCGAGTTTGCTCGATCACTTCGCAGAGCTGCAGCGAAAGGCGGAAGTGCGGACAGGGCAGAGCTTCAGGGTCATATCCATCCAGGAAGCTGGTCTGGATGGATTCTATACATCGGATCCTCGAACGCGAAGGCATCGAGAGTTATGTCGTCGACCCAGCATCCATTGCCACATCGCGTCGCCGTCGGCGGGCCAAGATCGACAGGATTGACGGGGAAGCACTGGTTCGAGCGTTGTTGGCCTACAACCGCGGCGAGCCTCGGGTTTGCGCGATGTTGCGAGTGCCAACGCCGGAGGAGGAAGACCGTCGCCGATTGGTGCGCGAGCGGAAGGCGCTGACGAACGAGCGGATCAGGCACGTCAACAGGATAAAGGGCCTTTTGTTCAGCCAAGGTGTGTCCGGATACGAACCGTTGAAAGGCGATCGACGCAAATGTCTCGACGCGCTGATTACCGGAGATGGGCGTCCACTGCCGCCGGCGCTCAAGGCGCAGATCAGCCGCGAGCTTGATCGCATCGAGTTGCTGATCCAGCAGATCAAGGATGTTGAAGAGGCACGCGACGCCTTGCTCATTGCGCTAGATGTGCCAACACCGGCCCTGCTGCTCAGCCTCAAGGGAATAGGTCCGGAGTTCGCGGCCGTCCTGTGGTCTGAGGGATTGTCGCGCAAGTTTGACAATCGACGACAGGTTGCCGCCTACGCTGGTTTGGTGCCAACGCCCTGGCAAAGTGGGCAGATTAATTGCGAGCAGGAGTCTCGAAGTCCGGCAATCCTAGGCTCCGGTCGACGCTTGTCCAGGTTGCGTGGCTCTGGGTGCGCCATCAACCCAATTCGGCACTCAGCCAGTGGTTCAGGGCGCGAGTCATCCAGAATGGTGGCCGGTACAAGAAGACCGCGATCATCGCCCTCGCTCGGAAACTGCTTGTTGCGCTGTGGAAATACGTGAACGCCGGCGTCGTTATAGAAGGAGCTCTCCTGACGAAACCATCAGCGTAGACGCCAATCGATCATAACAATCTCCAGGACCGATCAGGCCTGGCAGATCCTCGGTAGACGAACCGACGAAACTCATGGCCTCAAACAGCCGCTGCTGAAGAATGGTTTCGTCTCTTGGGTCCGAATCCGCCGCAAGCGGGATCATGGAACAGGTGCATGCGCCCTGACCGAATATAAGGTGGACTTGGGTTCGTTCGCGAACCGCGTCACGCAAACGGACTCATCGAATGGGATCTACGGATTGCCCCGGAGGTACATGACAATGTCGACGTGATGCCGTTTGTAGTTGACCATCCCCATATAAGAGTTTCGGGCGCCGGCAGGCGTACGAAAGTCCCCGAGGAAGGAACCCGCGGGCCACAGGCGAGGGCTATGGGGATTTCGATTTTCGGCAGATGTCGGCGATGGCGCGACCGGTGTCGGGAAGCTCCGGGGTGGATGCGGACGGACCGCTTCGTTGCGCCTGCGCGCGGTGTTGTCGGGACGGTGGGCGGTTGGCCGCGGCTCTGTCGGAGCCGATGATCACCATGGACAGGCGTGGATCCGGTGCCGGAGGCTGTGCGCCTACGACTTGAGACTGGATCATGCCATGCCGGGTCATGGGGCGGTCTCCCGGTTCGTCGTCCGTGCGCCCGGCGGTCCGCGCGGCTGCCTCCATCGTTCGAAGGTCTCGATGATGATCATGCGTCCGCCACAGCAGGGGCATGGCGGACGGAAGTCGTCCGGTTCTTCCGTGGTGTCGTCATCGGACGGTGCGGCGACGTTCAGGAGTTCGCGCGCAAGCGCGAGGCTGGCCTTGCGGGCGGAGCCTGCGAGCAGCCCATAGTGACAGATGCGGTGGAACCCACGTGGCAGGACATGGAGCAGGAAGCGGCGGACGAACTCGTCGGTGGCGAGCGTCATGACCTGCTGCTGGTCTGCGCTAGGGCGACGATAATCCTTGTAGCGGAAAGTGACGCGGTCCTCGTCGAAACGGATGAGGCGTCGGTTCGAGATGGCGACACGGTGCGTGTAGCGCGACAGGTAGGCGAGCACCGCCTCCGGGCCGGCGAAGGGTGCCTTGGCGTAGACCACCCTTGCGACAGGCTAAGCCCTGGAAAGGAGAATGGAATGTAGATCCTGAAACCTTTCGAAGCGATCCAGAGGGTTCGACCCCCTCCCGGCAAAGGCGCAGCCCGCCAGCCGGAAGCGAGTCTTGCATGGGCGACGGCAACGTCGCTCGTGAAGCGTAGACAGCGGATGCTGAAGCCATGTGTCAGCCTCGAGATTATGTGCATGCGGAGGCCTTCGGCGTGGGTGGCCCGGGGGCAGCATCGTCGGAACCGCCAAGGGCGAGGTTCTGGCGGCTCGGCCGGGGTCTTGGAGCAGGGCAAAGGCATGGGATGGATCGCCAGGGAACCTGTGAGATCCCGCTCGCGTCCACGGACGCAGTGTGCCGGATAAAGGGACGCCGACTGACCAATGGTCCCAGGCCCGAGGGGCGTCCTCCACGCCGTCGGGAGCGCTTCGGCGAACACGAAGGACGGAGGAGCGCGTGGAGCCTGCAACCGAAACCATAAGGGAGCAGAAATGCGCGGGCGGGAAGTCGTAGCGCCTTCATAGTAGCGGTGAAGACGGGGAACTGGGCTCACCGGGACCCGACGGAGCGAAGGGAGGCGTCATGTGTAGAGAACCGTTGACCTGAAACATGGGAGGGGGCTCTGAACCCTACAAACCTGTCTACGAACCGACAACGGATAGCCGAACTGGCGAGGACGAAACGGGGTGTGGCGCTGTGCTCGCTCCACCATGTCATCGATCTGGACTGGATGAAGGAGGCCTACCGGCTGACCCGCAAGGATGGTGCCCCTGGCATCGACGGCGTCACGGCGGCGGACTATGAGGTGAACCTGGAGACCAGACTTCTGGACCTGCTGGAGCGCATCAAGTCCGGCCGATATCGTGCGCCGCCGGTCCGGCGGGCCTATATACCCAAGGCGGATGGTTCGCAAAGGATGCTCGGCATTCCGACCTTCGAGGACAAGGTGGCGCAACGCGCCATTACGATGGTGCTGGAGACCGTCTATGAGGAGGATTTCTACCCCTGCTCATATGGGTTCCGACCGGGCCGCTCGGCCCATCAGGCGCTCCGCAATATGCAGAACGTGCTGTGGGCAAAGCGGCTCTATTGGGTGATCGATCTCGACATACAGAAGTACTTCGACTCGATTCCGCACTCTCACCTCCGGGCGTTCCTCGACCAGCGAGTCACGGACGGCGTCATCCGACGGATGATCGATAAATGGCTGAACGCAGGAGCCGTCGAAGACGGTCTTCTGCTCCGAACGGCCGAAGGATCCCCGCAAGGAGGCGTGGTCTCGCCCTGCCTCTCGAACATCTTCCTGCACCACGTGCTGGACGAATGGTTCGAGACCGAGGTGCGGCCGCGGCTCCGTGGGGGCTGTACCATTGCCCGCTACGCTGACGATGCGATCATGGCGTTCGACAACATCGTCGACGCCCAGCGTGTCCTGGCAGTGCTGAACAAACGTCTTGGACGGTTCGGGCTTACGCTCCATCCCGACAAGACGCGTCTCGTCGACTTTCGCCCGCGAAGGACGGAGAGCACACGGCATCCGGAGACGGATGGCACCAAGTTCGACTTTCTCGGCCTGACCCACGTGTGGGGACGGTCGCGCAGAGGCAAGGACATGGTGATGCAAGTCACGGCCAAGGGCCGTTTTGCTCGTGCGTTGGCTGCGGTAAGTGACTGGTGCCGGAAACACCGGAACTGGTCGATCCGCGATCAGCATCGCCATCTCTCGTCCATGATGCGGGGCCACTTCGCCTATTATGGCGTCGGGGGAAATGCTCGGCGATTGCGATGGTTCGCCCACCAGGTCGTGAGGATATGGCGGAAATGGCTATCTCGGCGAGATCGTCAAAGCGTGTTCCGATGGACCCGCCTTAACGAAATCCTGAAACGCCATCCGCTGCCGCCAGCCAGGATTCTTCATTCGTTTGCCACCGTGAGCGAAACTCTACCATGAGGAACCGGATGCGGGAAAACTGCACGTCCGGGTCTGTGAGGGGTGGGGGCAGTAACGCCCCCACCTACTCGGCAGCGCTTCCTCCTGACGGGAGCGAGGTGGCGCAGGAATGCCCGCCGATCGGTGAGGTGCGCCATCGATCCGAAGAAGACGAGCCGGCCGGCGTCGCGCAGCCCGACCAGACGGGTGAGGAAGAGGCGGCGGAACAGCTTGCCGAGTACCCGCACCGGAAGCAGGAATGCCGGGCGCGACGATACCCAGCGGCTTCCGCCGAGTGCAATGCCGCCGCCCGGCACGATCATGTGCACGTGCGGATGGTGCGTCATCGCCGAACCCCAGGTGTGGAGCACGGCGGTGATGCCGATGCGTGCGCCGAGATGCTTCCGATCTGCCGCGATCGTCAGCATCGTCTCCGACGCTGCCTTGAACAGCAGGTCGTAGAC
>NZ_RZSF01000423.1:0-4662 GCF_004023325.1 Mesorhizobium sp. M1A.F.Ca.ET.072.01.1.1
CTCCCCTTGATGGGGAGGTCGCGCTGCAGGCGCGGGCGGGGTGCTGCGCCAACCTACGCCGCTTTCGCCACCCCATTCAACTCGCGCAGCACATCCGCCGACAGCTCCAGCTCCGCTGCCGCAAGGTTCTCGCGCAGATGCCCGACCGACGACGTGCCCGGGATCAAAAGGACGTTGGGCGAACGCTGCAACAACCACGCCAGCGCAACCTGCATCGGCGTCGCGCCGAGCCGCTCGGCCACGCCGGACAGCGTCGAGGATTGCAACGGGCTGAAGCCGCCAAGCGGAAAGAACGGCACATAGGCGATGCCGTGGCGCGCCAGTTCATCGATCAGCGCGTCGTCGTCGCGATGCGCCAGATTGTACTGGTTCTGCACACAGACGATGTCGCAAATCTTGCGGCCTTCCTGGATTTGCGCTCGGGTGACGTTGCTCAAGCCGATATTGCGCACCAGGCCCTTGCGCTGAAGCTCGGCGAGCTTGGTGACCTGCGCCTCGATGGAGCCCTCCGCTGGACCATGCATCCCGAACATGATGCGCAGATTGACGACGTCCATCACCTCGCGGCCAAGATTGCGAAGATTATCATGTACGGCCTGTTCGAGCTCATCGGCTGTGAAGGCCGGCAGCCAGGAAGCATCTTCGCCACGACGGGCGCCGATCTTTGTGACGATGGTGAGGTCGTCGGGGTAGGGCGATAGCGCCTTGCGGATCAGCTTGTTGGTGACGTGCGGGCCATAGTAATCGCTGGTGTCGATATGGTTCACGCCTTGCGCTATCGCTTCGCGCAGCACGGCGATGGCCGCGTCATGGTCTTTCGGCGGACCGAACACTCCTTTGCCTGCGAGCTGCATGGCGCCGTAGCCGAGGCGGCGGACCGAGCGGTCACCGAGCTTATAGGCGCCGGATTTGTTTACGCTGGACATCGTGGTTCTCCTTCGTTGTCGGCGAGGGAGGTAAGGCATAGCCGCTGTCCCGATAACCAGCTATATTTAGCACAGCTTGTACGAAATTTAGGACAATGGCCGAACTCAACGATCTCCAGGCATTCATGGCCGTGGCCCGCGCCGGCGGCTTTCGCGAAGCAGCTCGCGCCACGGCCGGCAGCGCGTCAGCGCTCAGCGAAGCCATCCGCCGTCTGGAAACCCAACTCGGTGTTCGGCTCTTAAACCGCACCACGCGCAGCGTTGCTTTGACCGAGGCTGGTGCCAGCCTGCTGGCGCGGCTCGGCCCCGCATTGGGCGAGGTAGAAGCTGCGCTCGATGTGGTGAACGGCTTTCGCGACCGGCCCGCCGGAACGTTGCGTCTCAACGTGCCGATAAGCGCCTCGCGGCTGGTGCTGCCCAAAATCGTTCCGGGATTTCTCGCGGCCTATCCCGCCATTCGCCTGGAGGTGATCGCCGAGGAGAACTTTGTCGATGTGCTGGTGGCCGGCTGCGACGCCGGAATCCGCTATGACGAGCGGCTGGAGCAGGACATGATCGCGGTGCCGATCGGACCGCGCGCGCAGCGCTTCACGACCTCCGCCGCGCCGTCCTACCTTGACCGGCACGGTCGGCCGCAGCACCCGCGCGACCTGCTTGGCCATGCCTGCGTGCGCGGCCGCTTTCCGAGCGGGGTCATGACGCCCTGGGAGTTCGAGCGGGACGGCGAGGTGGTGCGGGTCGATCCCACGGGGCCATTGGTCGTCAGCATCGGTGGAGGCGTCGATCTAGCTGTCGATGCGGCGATCGCCGGCGTCGGCATCCTTTGGCTCTTCGAGGACTGGGTGCGCCCGTATTTCGACAGCGGCGTTCTGGAACCGGTGCTCCAGCCCTGGTGGCAAAGCTTCTCGGGGCCGTTTCTTTATTACCCTGGCCGGCGCTTGGTGCCGGCACCGCTGCGCGCCTTCATCGACTACATAAAAACGCCGGCCGGGCACTGGTGACGGAAACAAAAAAGCCGCCCGGAGGCGGCCTTTTCGAAATGCTTGGACTTCGCAGCGCTTAGCGCTTCGAGAACTGGAAGCTGCGGCGGGCCTTGGCCTTGCCGTACTTCTTGCGCTCGACCACGCGGCTGTCGCGGGTGAGGAAGCCGCCCTTCTTGAGCACCGAACGCAGGCCCGGCTCGTAATAGGTCAGCGCCTTAGAGATGCCGTGACGCACGGCGCCCGCCTGGCCGGAGAGACCGCCGCCGATGACGGTGGCGACGATGTCGTACTGGCCGGCGCGGTTGGCGGCGACGATCGGCTGGTTGAGAATCATCTGCAGCACGGGACGCGCGAAATAGGTCGCGAATTCCTTGTCGTTGACGATGATCTTGCCGGAGCCTGGCTTCACCCAGACGCGCGCGATCGCGTTCTTGCGCTTGCCAGTGGCATAGGCGCGGCCCGACTTGTCGAGCTTCTGGACGTGGACAGGCGCGGCCGGCTGCGCGGCGGTCGTGACAGTCCCGAGTTCTGCGAGCGAGGAAAGCTCAGCCATTACGAGGCCCTCTTGTTCTTGGAGTTCAGCTTGGCCACGTCGAGCGTGACGGGCTGCTGGGCCGCGTGCGGATGCTCAGTGCCTGCATAGACGCGGAGATTCTTCATCTGGCGGCGGCCAAGCGGGCCGCGCGGGATCATGCGTTCGACAGCCTTCTCGACGACGCGCTCGGGGAAGCGGCCCTCGAGCAGCTGGCGCGCGGTGCGCTCCTTGATGCCGCCGGGATGGCCGGTGTGCCAGTAATAGACCTTGTCGGTGTACTTCTTGCCGGTGAACACCACCTTGTCGGCATTGATGACGATGACATTGTCGCCATCATCGACATGCGGGGTGAAAGTGGGCTTGTGCTTGCCGCGCAGATGGTTGGCGATGACAGTGGCAAGGCGGCCGACGACGAGACCCTCGGCGTCGATCAGCACCCACTTCTTCACCACATCCGCAGGCTTCTGCGAAAAGGTAGCCATGTTTTGCTCTCAGGTTGACCGTCCTGTCCGCGAACGGCAGGAACAGGCGTTTTTTGTTGCTTGAATTGACGGAGAGGCCAAGCCGTCCGGCAATAACAAAACGGCGGCCCTTGCGGCCGCTGTTTCGTGACGGCTTATAGGCGAGGGTGCCGGATGCGTCAAGCCAAGCGGAGACTCTACTGGCGCTGAAAATAAAGCAAAAACAATCAATTGGCGAAACGGTATTATTTTACCTCGTCCATTCGCTTCGGCGGGATCGAATAGGTCCCGGTGGCGTGGGCCACCGTGTGCCGGTCGGCCCCGGCGACGATGTCGATGTCGAAGACCATCAGGCTCTTTCCGAGCTTAAGGATACGGCAATGGCCGTCGATCGGCCCGGCCTCGGCCTTGCGCATGAAGTTGATGTTGAGATTGGTCGTCACCGAAAGCGCATCCGGCCCGGCATGGCTGAGCACGCAAACATAGCCGCCGATGTCGGCAAGCGTGAACAGCGCCGGACCCGAGACGGTGCCGCCGGGACGCAGATGCCGCTGGTCGGCATTGAGCCGCACCGTGCAGCCGCCCGGAAACACTTCCAGCGCCTCATAAAAGGAGAACTGGTCGTTGAGCTGCGGATAGACGCTTGCCATCAGCGCGTTGACTTCGGCCGCGGTCAGCACCGGCTTGAGATTGCTTTGAGCGGGCATGCGCGATTCCTATATACGGAAAGTTCCAGGCGGCGCGCCTGGACCAAACGGTGCCACGGAGAAAACACGTCTCGCGGCTGTTCTTCAATCGGCAGCATGTTAGTTCTGTTGCTCCATAACCCGGGACCGCTGATCGAGAGGTTCAAAAATGGCCGAAGTCGTTGCCATCAAGTCCGCCGTCGCCGACGGCCCGGTTCTTGTCAGCCAAGACAAGGGCGTGCTGCGCCTCACCCTTGCAAGCCCGCCGGCCAACGCGCTGTCGCTGGCGACGATGGCGGCGCTGCAGGCCGAGTTCGACCGCGTGAAGGACGACAAATCCGTACGCGTCATCATCCTGGCAGCGTCAGGCAAAGTGTTTTGCGCCGGCCACGACCTCAAGGAAATGACGGCGCACCGCGCCGAACCGGATCGCGGCCGCGCCTTCTTCGAAAAGACCTTTGTCGCCTGCGCAAAGCTGATGCAGACCATCGTTCGCCATCCGAGGCCGGTGATCGCCGAGGTCGACGGTCTGGCTACCGCGGCCGGATTGCAGCTTGTCGCGAGCTGCGACCTCGCCATCGCCTCGCACGAAGCGACCTTCTGCACGCCCGGCGTCAATATCGGCCTGTTCTGCTCGACGCCGATGGTTGCGCTGTCGCGCAACGTCTCGCGCAAGCAGGCGATGGAAATGCTTCTCACCGGCGAGACGATCGATGCGGCGACGGCCAAGGAGTTCGGTCTCATCAACCGGATCGTGCCGCGCGAATATCTGAATCAGGTTGTCAACAAATACGCGCAAACCATTGCTTCAAAATCGTCTTTGGTGGTCAAGGCCGGCAAGGAGGCGTTCTACGCCCAGGCCGAAATGGGGCTGGCTGACGCCTACGCCTACACCGGCCGCGTGATGGTGGAAAACATGCTGGCGCGCGACGCCGAGGAGGGTATCGGCGCTTTCATTGGCAAGCGCAAGCCGGAATGGGCCGACGAATAATTGACTCGAGAATGCAGCGCGCTTTTTCATGATTGACGGTCCGACGTGGCTGCCCGCAAGCAACTGACGCGGATGAAAGC
>NZ_RZSF01000424.1:0-4649 GCF_004023325.1 Mesorhizobium sp. M1A.F.Ca.ET.072.01.1.1
GCGCCGGGGCCTGAGGCCATGGCTGTCGCGGGCGGCGAGACCGACCGCATCTACCATTGCCTCGACGAATTGGAGAAAGACCGGGCGGCGGCGGTCCGAGGCGCCTATCTCAACGGCGAAAGCTATGCCGAGCTGGCGGAGCGCCACAAGGTCCCGCTGAACACGATGCGGACTTGGCTGCGGCGAAGCTTGCTCAAACTGAGAGAATGCCTGGAAAGATGACGCTGGCGGAAGAAAACGGACCGGAACGCGGAGGCGACGACCTGCTCGCCGCCGAATACGTTCTCGGCGTTCTGGCAGCCGACGAACGCCAGATCGCCTCCCGCCGCATCGATACCGAGGCGGGTTTTGCCCGCCTGGTCGATGCCTGGGATGCCCATTTCGCGCCGATAGCGGCTGCCTACGCTGCGGTCGAGCCGCCGGCTTCGGTGAAGGCGGCGATCGACCGCCGGCTGTTTGCCTCATCAGTGGTCAACTCCACCGCGCCCAGCACCGGCCTGCTGGGGAGCCTCGCCTTCTGGCGCGGGCTTGCCGCCGCCGCGCTTGCCGCTTTGGTCGTCTTTGTCGCCCTGCCTCTCGTCAATCCGCCGTTGCCGCAGCCCGAGACCAGGCTGGTCGCCTCGCTCGCCGCCGACAACAGCAACGTCAAATACCTCGCCGTCTACGACGCAGCCCGCCACGAGGTCGGCCTCTCGCTTGTTTCCGGCGAACGCGGCGCCGGCAAGGACTTCGAGCTGTGGATGATCGAGGGCAAGAACGCGCCGGTCTCGATGGGCGTCATCCCGGCCGGTCAGAGCGCGCGCATGGCCGTCACGCCGGCCGTGCAGGAGAAGCTGGCGCAAGGCGCCGTGCTCGCCGTCAGTCTCGAGCCGGCCGGCGGTTCGCCGACCGGCCAGCCGACCGGCCCGGTCGTCGCCGCGGGCGATCTGAAGGGCATCTGATCGACTTTCCCGAAAATCTCGGAGATTAGTCGAAGTCTATCTGCCCGAAATGTGTCTGCAGCGGCGTTGTCACGCGTTTAGACGCAGCACGTTTGAATCGAGGTCGACGAATAAAAAATCTTCGAGATTCTCGAAACTAAGTTTTTGACGCCTCGTATCTCCTCGCGTTCCCAAGGATTGGGAAAAACAACCAGAGGAGACTGATACAATGCGTAAACTCGCCACCCTTCTGCTTGCCTCTGCAATCGGCCTTTCCGCGCTTGGCGCCGTTGCCTATGCCGCCAATCCGATGGTCGGCGGCGCCCCGATGTATGCCAAGAAGAACATCATCGAGAATGCCGTCAATTCGAAGGACCACACCACGCTGGTCGCCGCCGTCAAGGCCGCCGGCTTGGTCGACACGCTGCAGACCCCCGGTCCCTTCACTGTCTTTGCCCCGACCAACGAGGCCTTCTCTGCACTTCCGGCCGGCACCGTCGAGACGCTGCTCAAGCCCGAGAACAAGGACAAGCTGACCAAGATCCTCACCTGCCATGTCATTGCCGCCAAGGCGCTGGCCGCCGACGTCGCCAAGATGGCCAAGGCCGATGGCGGTGCGCATGAGGTCAAGACCGTCGGCGGCTGCGCCCTGACGCTGAAGTCCGAAAAGGGCAAGGTCACGGCGACCGACGAGAACGGCAACGTCGCTCATGTCACGATCGCCGACGTGCGCCAGTCGAACGGCGTCATCCACGTCGTCGACAAGGTTCTTCTGCCGAAGATGTAACAAAGCGCGTGCGGCCGGCGAAGTGGCGTATGTCCGCGTCGGCCGCACGGTCTCCCTCCCACGATCCGTGTTGCCGTCAAGCGCCGCTCCGCATCGCCAGGGCTTCGGTCGACGCGGGGTGGCGCGCGAACCGTCACCGGCTTTTACTTTTCCGGTGGCGTCCTAGTTTGTAAGATCACGTCAGGAGGAAAGGCCATGAACCGTCGGGACTTTCTCTGGAGCGGTGCCGCCGCCACTGCCCTCACAATCGGAGCCGGAGCGGCGTTGCGCATGGGCGGCGCGAAGCCGGCTCTGGCCGCCGAGACCTTCGAGATCACCAAGACCGACGCCGAATGGCGCGCTATCCTTTCGGATGCCGCCTTCGACGTGCTGCGCAGGGAGGGCACCGAATATCCGGGCACCAGCCCGCTGCTCAACGAACACCGCAAGGGCATCTTCGCCTGCGCCGGCTGCGACCTGCCGGTCTATCCGTCGGAAACGAAGTTCGATTCCGGCACCGGCTGGCCGAGCTTCTGGCAGGAGATCCCCAATGCCATCGGCAAGACCGAAGACCGTTCGCTCGGCATGACGCGCACCGAGGTGCATTGCCGCCGCTGCGGTGGTCATCTCGGCCATGTCTTCGACGACGGCCCGCCGCCAACCGGCCTGCGCCACTGCATCAACGGCGTGGCGCTGACCTTCAAGCCCGCCGCGGCCTGAGCGGACTGCGATCTGCCCAAAGAAATGACCCCGGAAATCGGCGACGATTTCCGGGGTCACGCGTTGAGGACGCCAGGCGGGGGTTCCGGCTCCTCAATGGCCTCCGCCGCCACCGCCGCCTTGCTGCGCCGGCTTGTTGATGAACAGCACGAAAAATCCGAGCGAGGCGAACAGCACGGTCAGCATCATGAACACGTCCATGAACGACAGCAGCGCCGCCTGCTGCTGCACCATGCCGGACAGCTTTGAAATGGCGGCGGTCGTGGCGTCGAGGCCGGCGTTTTGCTGGAAGGTCAGCGTCATGTTCTGCAGCTTGGTCTGCGCGGCCTCGCTGCCCCACTGCACATGCTCCGAAAGCCTTGCATAGTGGAAGGCATTGCGGTCGATCAGCACCGTGTTGATGACTGCCAGGCCGACGGCACCGCCGAGATTGCGGGTCAGGTTGAACAGGCCCGACGCATTCTTCAGCCGCTCCGGCGGCAGCGTGCCGAGCGCGATGTTGTTGATCGGCACCATGCATAGCATCATCGAGCAGCCGCGCAGGATCTGCGGGATCAAGAGCTCATAAAAGTCCCAGTCGGCGGTGAGATGCGTCATCCACCATGTGCCGGTGGCGAAGCCGATGAAGCCGACCATCATCATCAGCCTGAGATCGATCTTGTTCGACAGGATGCCGGCAACGGGCGCGGTGAAGAACATCGCCAGGCCGCTGACGAATAGCGCCTCGCCGATCATCATCGAATCGTAACCGCGGATGCGGCCGAGGAACACCGGATAGAGGTAGGTCAACCCGTAAAGGCCGATGCCGACCACGAAGGAGAACAGCGAGCCGAAGGCGAAATTGACATTGTTGAAGGCCCGCAGATCGACGATCGGCTCCTCGGCGGTGAAGACGCGCCAGAAGAAGATGAGACCGCCTATGGTCATGATGATGGCGCAGGCAAAGACGGCCGGCTCCTGCAGCCAGTCATGGTTCGGGCCTTCCTCCAGCACGTATTCCATGCAGCCGAGGAAGGCGGCCATGCCGATCAGGCCCCACCAGTCGAACTTGGAAAACAGCTTGAGGTTCGGCTTGTCGAAATCGATCAGCGACCAGGCAGCCGTCGCCACCAGTATGCCCGGCACGACATTGATCAGGAACAGCCAGTGCCAGGACATGGCATGGCTGATATAGCCGCCGACCGTCGGGCCGATGGTCGGCGCCAGCGTCGCCACGAGGCCGATCATCGGCGAGACGACGGCGCGGCGCGACGGCGGGAAGATGGTGAAGGCGGCAGCGAACACGCTCGGAATCATGCCGCCGCCGATAAAGCCCTGGATGGCGCGGTAGACGATCATCTGGTCGATATTGGTGGCGGTCGCAGCAAGCGCGCTTGCTGCTGTGAAGCCGGCGGCCGCGGTCGTGAACAGCACGCGGGTCGACAGCATGCGGCTGAGGAAGCCCGACAGCGGGATCATCACCACTTCCGCGATCAGATAGGCGGTCTGAACCCACGGGATCTCGTCGGAGCTGGCGCTGAGGCCGGCCTGGATCTCGGCCAGCGATGCCGAGACGATCTGGATATCGAGGATTGCCATGAACATGCCGAACACCATCGCCAGGAAGGCGATGACGCGGCGCGCCGGCATGTGGTCGGCGGGGGCGGCGGCTGCCGGCGGTGCCGGCGCTGCTCCTGCGGTAATGGTTGCGGTTGCCATCTCATGGCCTCCCTGCGGCAGCTCCAAAAGTGCGCGGCGTTTTCCGCCCGGAACTGCGTCAAAACAGGCTGGGCGGCTCGGCGCTCAATTGGCCACCGGGCCGCCCCCCAAACTCTCAGTTGGTCGTCGCGGCCGGCGCGGTGCGGCTGTCGGCGGCGACGATGACGCTCAGGCCGGCGCGCAGCTTGCCGGTCTTCAGCACGTCGGCCGGCACGTCGATGCGGACCGGCACGCGCTGCACGACCTTGGTGAAGTTGCCGGTGGCGTTTTCCGGCGGTAGCAGCGAGAACACCGCGCCCGAAGCCGGCGCCAGCGACGAAACCGTGCCCTCGAAGGTCTGGCCGTCGATGGCATCGACCGTGATGCGGACCTTCTCGCCAGGCACCAGCCGGCCAAGCTGCGTCTCCTTGAAGTTGCCGACGATGTAGAGCTTGTCCATCGGCACGACGACGGCGAGCTTCTGGCCGGGCGTGACGAGGTCGCCCTGTTCGACCGAGCGGTTGCCGACGACGCCGTCATAGGGCGCCTTGAGCACTGTGAAGGAA
>NZ_RZSF01000425.1:0-4645 GCF_004023325.1 Mesorhizobium sp. M1A.F.Ca.ET.072.01.1.1
TCCGCGAGGAGCTGACCTTCGACTGGCAGAAGGCTGCCTGAAAGAATTGAGCGTCAGCCGGCGGCCTTGCTGGCCATTTCGAGCAGCGCAAGCACGCTGCGCCAGTTGCGCGCCGTGCCCGGCACCTTGAGCGTTCGCCCAATAAGATTGGCAAACACCGATTTGCCAAGCCCTTCCGGCGCATGCAGGTAAAGCACGTCGCCTTTGATCTCGAAGCGCTCTGGGCCGGCACACTTTTCCGCCAGCCGCTTCGCCTCTTCCGCGGTCGGCTCTCGCTCCAGCGCATAGGCATGCAGCTTGGTAGGCTCGCCCGCAACCTCCGGATAGGGATTGTCCTTCACCAGGCGCTCGAACCAGCCGGCATTGCGCACCATGATGCGGGAATTGAACCCCCATTTCTTCTCGAAGGCCGCTTCGAGTGCTTTGGTCAGCGCCGCAGCGTCGCTGTTGTTGGCACGAAACACGACGTTGCCGCTTTGCACGTAGGTCGATACGTCTGTGAAGCCGAGGTCTTCGAAGAACGACCTCAGCTCCGCCATCTTGACGATGCGGTTGCCACCGACATTGATGCCGGAACACAGGGCTACGAACACCGTTCCTTTGTCGCCCGTTTTTGGCCCGCTCATATGATGAACCCCGCGAGCGTCTCGTTGTCGGTGATGTCCTGATACTGCACGCCCTCGGCGTCGAAATTGGCCTTCAGCAGATCGAAATTGCGCCGGTCCTTGGTCTCGATGCCGATCAGCACAGAGCCGAAATTGCGCGCCGACTTCTTGAGATACTCGAAGCGCGTGATGTCGTCGTCCGGGCCGAGCATTTCGAGGAAATCGCGCAATGCGCCCGGCCGCTGCGGGAAGCGGATGATGAAATACTTCTTCAGCCCTTCGAAACGCAGCGCTCGTTCCTTGACGTCCGGCAGGCGCTCGAAATCGAAATTGCCCCCCGAGACGATCGCGACGATGGTCTTGCCCCTCATCTCCTTGCGGGAAAAATCCTTGAGCGCATCGATCGCCAATGCGCCGGCTGGCTCCAGCACCACGCCCTCGACATTGAGCATCTCGATCATCGTCGCGCAAAGCCGGTTTTCCGGGACAAGGCGCACCGCGTCGGCGGTGAACTCCTTGAGATGACGCAGCGGCTCGCGGCCGATTTCAGCCACCGCCGCGCCATCGACGAAGTTGTCGACCTTGGCGAGCCTGACCCGCTTGCCGCCGGCGAGACTCTCGCTAAGGCTAGGCGCGCCCGCCGGCTCGCAGAATACGAAGCGCAATTCACGGTGCCGGTCGGCGAAATAGTGGGTGACGCCGGCAGCCAGGCCGCCTCCGCCCACCGGCAGCATGACGATGTCGGGCATGCGCCCGCCCGGCATCTGGGTTGCGATCTCGTAGGCGACGGTCGCCTGCCCCTCGATGATGTCCTTGTGGTCGAAGGGCGGCACCATATGCGCGCCGGCGGCTTCGGTGAACTCGAAGGCGGCGCGATAGCAATCGTCGAAGAAGTCGCCGACCAGCCTGATCTCGACGAAATCGCCGCCGAAAAGCCGCGTCTTGTCGATCTTCTGCTGCGGCGTCGTCACGGGCATGAACACCACGCCCTTTTTGCCGAAATGGCGGCAGACGAAGGCAAAGCCCTGCGCGTGGTTGCCCGCCGAGGCGCAGACGAACAGCTCGGCATTGTTGCCGGCAGCGAGCGCCTTGCGGAAGAAGTTGAAGGCGCCCCTGATCTTGTAGGAGCGGACCGGCGTCAGGTCCTCGCGCTTCAGGAGGATGCGGGCGCCGGTCTTTCTCGACAGATAGTCGTTCTCCTGCAGCGGCGTTTCCGGAAAGATCCCGCGGATCGCCTCCGCGGCGCCTGCGACGCGGGAAGAAAAACTGTTCATGAGGCAACCGGCTCCGAGACCATGTGGTTCGCGGCCCAAGCCTATTGCATAGTTTGGTTTTCGCGGCCACCGATGCAGCCGCTCGCCGCCCTCCTGCCACCACTTTGGTTTTCGCGCAACAGTGCCAAGGCGGTTGGCACCTGCCGATCAAATTTCCGCTGGACACGACTTACTTCCGCCGTACTTCCCCTGTCCGGGAGATTTCTCGGAGGCGGATGGCCAATTGCGGCCCGAATGGAAGTTTCGACGTGCATTTGAAGACGATTTGCATCATTGCCCTGGCGTTGCTGGTTGCAGGCTGCGCGGGACGACCGTCACAAGAAATCCTGGGCAGCGTCGTGGTGCCGACGACGGCGACCGAGATCGCCGGCAACCATTCGATCTTCATCGCCACCACCCGCAAGCGCTCAGACGACCCGAACAAGGTTTTCGACGGCGAGCGCTCGGCGACGCTCAATTACGCCCGCGTCAACGTCACCGTCCCGCCGGTTCATGAGACCGGTCAGATCGAGCGGCGCTCGCGCGGGACGTCGAACGATCCGACCAAATATTTCATGGCTTCCGAGGTCGTCGGCTACGACACGCAGCCGAAATTCTCCAGCGCGCTCAATGCCGACATTGACGCCCGCGGCGGCCGCGTCATGGTCTTCGTCCACGGCTACAACACCGGCTTCGACGATGCCGTCTACCGTCTGACCCAGATCGTTCACGATTCCGGCTATCCCGGCACGCCGGTGCTTTTTTCATGGGCTTCGGGCGCCAAGACCACCGACTATGTCTATGACAAGGAAAGTGCCGCCGCCGCCCGCGACCAGTTGGAAGTGACGCTGAGAATGCTGGCGCAGACCGGTGCGCGCCGCATCGACATCGTCGCCCATTCGATGGGGACGTGGGTGACGATGGAAACACTGCGACAGCTCGCCATCACCGGTGACCGCGACCTCGGCGGCAAGCTCGGCGATGTTCTCCTGGCCTCGCCCGACATCGACGTCGATGTCTTCAAGAGCCAGATGCGCCGCTACGGCAAGCCCGACAAGCCGTTCATCCTGCTCCTGTCGGACGACGACCGCGCTCTCCGGCTCTCCGGCCTGATTGCCGGTGCACGGCCGCGCGTCGGCGACTACAGGGACGCGGCCGACCTCGCCTCCTACGGCGTCACGGTGGTCGACCTCTCCAAGGTGAAGGGCAACGACAGCTTCAACCACACCAAATTCGCCGACAACCCGATGCTGGTGAAGATGATCGGCCAGCGGCTGCGCCAGGACGACGGCTTTGCCAGCGACCGCGACGTCACCGACCGGATCAGCCAGCTCGCCACTCAATAACCGTGTTCACGCGGTTGCCGCCCTGCACGGACTTTGAACTGGACCAGACCGCTCGCTGGCTTTATCGAAGGAGCCCGAGAGGTTTGCCGCCCTTGGGGGATCCCGGGTGATCGTGCGTTGGAAGATCGTCCTTGGCCTTGCCTTCACGCTCGCCCTGACGGGCTGCGCCGGGCAGAACGCGCATGACCTGCTCAATCGGAAGCCCGTTACCGCGCCTGCATCCGAAATTGCGGCCAAGCATGAGATCTTCGTCGCCACGACCCGGCAGCAGGCGACCAAGGACCCGCGGCAGGTTTTCGACGGCGACCGTTCGCTGACCACCAGCTACGCGCGTGTCGACGTCACGGTTCCAAGGATCCACCAGCTTGGGGCGATCGAGCGCGCCAAGGGTTCGGCCGACAGCATTCCGGCTAGGCAGTTCACCGCCACCGATGTCGTCCGCTATGGGGACGCTTCGCAATTCGCGAAGGCGGTCGGCACAGATATTGCCATACGCGGCGACCGCGCCCTGGTCTTCGTGCACGGCTTCAACAACGGCTTCGACGATGGCGTTTACCGCCTGACGCAGATCGCGCACGACACGAATTATCCGGGCACACCGGTGCTGTTCTCGTGGGCGTCGAGCGGCAAGACGACCGGCTACATTTATGACAAGGACAGCTCCACCGCCGCGCGCGACGACCTGGAAGCGACACTGAGGATGCTTGCCAAGTCCCGCGCCAAAAGCATTGACATCATTGCCCATTCGATGGGGACTTGGCTGACGATGGAAGCTTTGCGCCAGCTCGCCATCACCGGCGACCGCGATCTCAACGGCAAGCTCGGCTACGTCATCCTCGCCTCGCCTGACATCGACGTCGATGTTTTCAAGAAGCAGATGATCCGCTACGGCAAGCCCGACAAGCCTTTCGCCATCCTTCTCTCGGGCGACGACCGGGCGCTCAAGCTGTCCAGCTTCATCTCCGGCGAAAAGCCGCGCGTCGGCGATTACGACAACGCGGCAGATCTCGCCAACTACGGCGTGACGGTGGTCGATCTGACCCAAACCAAGGGCGGAGACCGGTTAAACCATGCCAAATTCGCCGACAATCCGATCCTGGTGCAGTTGCTCGGCAATCGACTGCGCACGCCTGCCGGTCTTGCCTCCGACGAGCCGGATCCAACGCAGCTCAACAATATCGGCCAGGGTCTCGGCAAGGCGGTCGGCTCGGTCGCCGAGGTGGTCATCACCACGCCGTTCAGGGTGCTGACGATCGCCACCGGCGGCTGAGCACCGGTTAGGCGTGTCGAGGTGCGGGTCAGGCCGGCCTCACCCCAACATCGGCGATGCTAGACGAACAGATCGACCTTCTGGAACGACGTCACGTCGACAAGGCCGACATCGGAAATCCTGAGTTCCGGGATGACGACCAGCGCCAGCAGCGAATGCTGCATGTAGGCG
>NZ_RZSF01000426.1:0-4641 GCF_004023325.1 Mesorhizobium sp. M1A.F.Ca.ET.072.01.1.1
TCCTCGCGGGCTTGATGGCGCGAAAAGGACGTCGGGCCGCCCCCACCGCAGGGCTCGTTCTTGTCGTGCTGATGGCGACCGCTGCCTTTGCATTTGGCCATGAAGGCCACGATCATGGTGAAGCCTCAACCCCGCTGCCTGCGGGGGATGCGCCGCAGCGCATGAGCGACGGAGGCGTATTCCTGCCGAAACCGAGCCAGCGCCTGCTGAGCATTCGAACAGTTGTTGCCGAGCCGGAGCAGGCGCAGAGCGCAGTGACGCTTGTTGGTCGCGTCGTCGCCGATCCGAACCGCTCCGGCTTGGTGCAGAGCATCAATGGCGGGAGGATCATCGTCGCAGAGGGTGCGCTCCCACGCCTAGGTCAGACGGTAAGCAAAGGCGAGGTGCTCGCGCTTGTGGAACAGGCCATGTCACAAGCCGATCGCAGTTCCCTTTCCGAGCGCATCGGAGAGATCGAACAGGAGATCGCGATCGCCGAGGCAAAGCTGACGCGGACGCGCGATCTGGCGGGAAGCTTCGTGGCGCCGAAAAGTCAGGTAACCGATGCGGAAACCGAGCTCGCAGGCCTCAAGCGGCGGCGTGAGATTCTGCTGGAGACGAGCGGCGCCGCCGAGGTGCTCAAGGCGCCGATCGACGGCGTGGTCGCGGCCGTCAAAGCGGTGCCAGGACAGGTCGTCGGCTCCGCGGATGTGGTCTTTCAAATCGTCGATCCATCTGGTCTCTGGGTCGAAGCCCTGGTCTATGCGGACGTGGAGCCCGGCTCCTTGGGCGCCGCAAACGCGACGACCTCGGAGGGCACCCCAATCAAGCTCAGCTTTCAAGGATTCGGCAAGACGCTCCAGCAGCAGGCGCGCGTGATCCAATTCTCGATAGAGAACCCGGACGAACGCCTCGCGGTCGGGCAGCCGGTCACGGTGCGGGCCTTCGTTGGCAAGCCCGTGTCGGGATTTATCCTTCCACGAAGCGCCGTCGTGAGAGGTGGCAATGGCGAAACAATCGTTTGGCTCCATGCCCATCCCGAGCGCTTCGCGCCCAAGCCTGTCCATATGGAAGCATTTGACGCGGAGCGCGTGGTGATCCGCGCTGGCCTGTCGGAGGGTGAGCGGGTAGTCGTTCAAGGCTCCGAACTGATCAACCAGATCCGCTGAGGTTGTGATGTTCAGTTTTCTCGTTAGCAACAGCCTCAAGAACCGGCTTTTCGTGCTCGCAGCGGCTTTGCTGCTCGTCGCCTACGGCAGCTACATGCTTCCGCAGGTACCCGTCGACGTATTCCCCGACCTCAATCGCCCGACGGTGACACTGATGACGGAAGCCGAGGGACTTGCCCCTCAGGAGGTCGAGCAGCTGGTCACTTATCCGCTTGAAACGGCGATGAACGGAATGCCTGGCGTCACCCGCGTCCGATCGGTTTCGGGCGTCGGGCTGTCCATCATCTATGTCGAGTTCGATTGGGAGACCGACATCTATCGCTCCCGGCAGCTTGTCGCGGAGAAGCTGGCTCTGGTGGGCGAGCAGCTGCCGGCCGGAGTAACCCCGCAAATGGGTCCCGTGAGTTCGATCATGGGCGAGATCATGCTGATCGCGATCTCGAGCGATGCCGTTTCGCCGATGGAGCTGCGTGAGATCGCGGATTTCACCATTCGTCCGCAATTGCTCACAATAGAGGGCGTTTCACAGGTCATCCCCATAGGCGGAGAAGTCCGCCAGTACCGGGTCACCCTCGATAGCGCCGCCTTACAGGCGCTGCAGGTTACAGCATCCGAAGTCGAGCAAGCGGTGACGCGCTTCGGCACCAACACCGGCGGCGGATTCGTCGATCAGCACGGCCGCGAATATCTCATCCGCAACGTAGGCCTGACGAAGCGACTGGAAGACTTGCGCAACACGGTCGTGGCAAGGCGTGATAACCAGCCGATCTTCCTGCACCAGGTGGCCAATGTCGACTTTGCAGCGCGCGTGAAGCGAGGCGATGCAGGCTATCAGGGCCGCCCGGCCGTCATTGTATCGGTCCAGAAACAGCCCGGTGCTGATACGGTCGACCTCACCGGACGCATCGAGGCAGCACTGATCGAAATTGATAAGACGCTTCCCCAGGGCGTGAAGGCAACCAATCTTCAGTTTCGCCAAGCTACCTTCATCGAAACCTCGGTGGAGAACGTCAAGAAAGTGCTGCTGGAAGCGGCTGCTGTCGTGGCGGTCGTGCTCATCCTCTTTTTGATGAACGCACGCGCGACGTTCATTTCGTTGACCGCGATCCCAATCTCGATCCTCGTGACAGTGCTGGTCTTCCACGCTTTTGGGCTGACCATAAACACGATGACGCTGGGCGGCCTGTCGATTGCGATCGGCGAACTCGTGGACGACGCGGTCGTCGACGTCGAGAATATTCTGCGCCGTTTGAAGGAGAACAGCGCCCAAGCTGTGCCGAAGCCGGTTCTAGAGGTGATTGCCGCCGCCTCTCAGGAAGTCCGCTCGGGCATCGTCTACGCGACGATGATCATCATTCTCGTTTTCGTGCCCCTGTTCGCGCTGTCGGGAATAGAGGGCCGTCTGTTCGCGCCGCTGGGTATCGCCTACATTGTCTCGATCCTCGCCTCGCTCGTCGTGTCGATCACGGTCACGCCGGTCCTCTCATACTATCTTCTTTCGGGTCGGGCGAAGGGACATGGACACGACAGTTTCGTGGTCCGGCATCTCAAGCGCGCCAATACCGCGCTTCTGAACTGGGCGTTCGGCAACAGGGCGCTTGTGATCGGCTCAGTGATTCTTGGCGTCGGTACGGCCGCCTACGCTGCCACGCTTTTGCCGCGCTCGTTTCTGCCTCCCTTTAATGAGGGTACTCTGACCATCAGCCTTGCCTACAATCCCGGTATTGCATTGGCAGAGAGCAACCGTCTGGGACTGATTGCGGAGACTATCATCAAGGAAGTTCCAGAGGTCATATCAGTCGGTCGGCGCACCGGCCGCGCCGAACTCGACGAGCATGCCGAGGGTGTCCACGCGTCCGAGATCGACGTCGACCTCAAGCGCTCAGCGCGGTCGAAGGAAGAGGTGATGGCGGATATCCGGCAACGCCTCGCGGTGCTGCCGGCAACGCTTAATGTCGGACAGCCGATTTCGCACAGGCTCGATCACATGCTTTCCGGCGTGCGGGCGGAGGTCGCGCTGAAAATCTACGGCGACGACATCGACACACTGCGTTCGACAGCCGAGATGCTGCGCGAGAAGCTGTCGGGCATCCAAGGTCTGGTCGATCTGCAGGTCGAGAAGCAAGTCCGCATTCCACAGCTCCGGGTCGATGTCGACCACGAGCGTGCGGCCCTCTACGGCCTAACGCCAGCCTCCATCACCGAGGTGCTGGAGAGCATGTCGAATGGCCGGACGGTTTCACAGATCGTGGAGGGTAATCGCCGCTACGACGTGGTCATGCGGCTCCCCGACGCCGATCGATCGACCGCAGGCCTGGCCGACCTCCTAATCTCCACTCCGGCAGGCACTGTGCCGCTTCGCATGATCGCTGACGTCGTCCAAACGGATGGACCGAACCAGATCCTACGGGAGAACGGCCAGCGGCGCATTGCGGTGCTCGGCAACAGCGATAGGGAGCGCGACATGGCAGCGATCGTCGGGGATATACGGGGCATCCTCTCCGATACGATGCTGCCGCAGGGCTACGTTGCCCGGCTTGAAGGCACCTTCCAGGCTCAGGAGGAAGCGACGTTAAGGATCGGTGCGCTTTCCCTCGTTTCGCTCGCACTCGTCTTTGTCGTTCTTTACAGCCGCTATCAGTCGCCGGCGCTCGCCCTGATCATCATGGGCAATATCCCGCTCGCGTTGATCGGCAGCGTGGTCGCGCTCAACATCGCCGGACAGCCGCTGTCGGTCGCCTCGATGATCGGCTTCATCACGCTGGCAGGCATTTCGGCCCGTAACGGCATCTTGAAGATCTCGCACTACATCAACCTGGCGCTCTACGAAGGCGAGCGGTTCGGCAAGGAACTGGTGATCCGCGGCAGTCTAGAGCGGCTGACCCCTGTGCTGATGACCGCGCTTTCTGCCGGCATGGCACTCATCCCGCTCCTGATCGGGGCCGGAGAGCCTGGCCGCGAAATCCTGCACCCCGTCGCCGTCACCATCTTTGGCGGGCTGATCTCTGCGACACTGATTGATACCTTCCTGACCCCCGTTCTGTTCCTGAGCTTCGGCAGGAAGCCACTGGAACGCATCAGGGCTGCTCGCGGCGGGTCTGGCACGTTGACCCCTGCCGAAGCCTTCTGATAATCACCACATGGAGCGACGTATGAAAATATTGGTTGTAGCGGCTGCGGCGACGTTGATGACCTTCAGCGCAGTGGCCCATGAACTGGCGAAGGGACCTAACGGAGGACCGGTTGCCGACAGCGGCGGGCATCATATCGAGCTCGTCACGGGGCAGGGAAAGCTGGTCCTGTTTCTCACCGAGGGCGCCGACGACAAGCCGCTTTCGTCAGCCGGAGCCACGAGCGCCCGTGCCGTCGTCCAGGGCGCTGGCAAAACCGCCGTCGTGCAGCTAACGCCCGAGGAGCCCAACAGGCTCGTCGGGGCATTCGCCCAGCCGTTGGGGGCGGACGCAAAGGTCGTCGTGTCGGCGACGCTGGCTGA
>NZ_RZSF01000427.1:0-4623 GCF_004023325.1 Mesorhizobium sp. M1A.F.Ca.ET.072.01.1.1
GCCGGAGGCGTCGCGGCCATAACCGTTGCGGGCTTGCCTCCCCTCGCGGTCGTCGGCGGCTCCACCCGGGCGCATGCCGGCGAGGAGGCTTCGGGGAATGCCCATCTTGCGTTCCGCAAGCACTCATTTGTCGTGCGAAGCGCTGCAGCGGACGCGGATTTCGCGGTGGCGATTGCGCCGCATCCGGTCAACGGCGACGAGCAGAAATATCCGAACCTCATCGGCTCCGACACCCGCGGCCTGCCGCATGACGAACGGGCCGAGGTCGACCGCGCGGCCTTCGACGCAACGTTGAAGGCCTATGCCTCGGGCGATCCGGCCGACTTCGAGGCGATACCGCTCGGCGGCAAGCGCAAGCAGCTCAATCCGATCGGCTCCCTTGCGGTGAATCTCGCGGGCTGCGTCGGCCCGCAGTTCGCGATCCCGCCGGCGCCCGCGCTCGACAGCGCAACGCGCGCGAGCGAAGCTGTCGAGCTCTACTGGCAGTCGCTGCTGCGCGATGTTCCGCTGTCCGAGCTGACGAACGACACCAAGAACAAGGACGTGCTCGCCGCGGTCGACGAGTTGAACAAGCTTGTCGCCTTCGAGGGCCCGCGTAAGGACGGTGGCATCACGCCGGAGACGCTGTTCCGCGGGAGGGCGCTCTATGTCGACGCGGCCGATCCGTCGGGGCGAACCGGGCGCTACGTCACGCCACCCGGCACACTGGTTGGTCCTTACATTTCCCAGTTTCTGCTCAAGGACGCCCCCTACGGAAGTCAGCTCATCCCGGCGCGCATCCGCACCGCCGCGGCCGGGACCGACTTCCTCACCGGCTACGACGAGTGGCTCGCTATCCAGAACGGGAACACGCCCGCCAAGCCGACCAGCTTCGACCCGACGCCGCGCTACATCGCGACCGGCCGCGACCTCGCCGAATACGTGCACAACAATCCGGCCGCCGTCTGGTCGGCCGCCCTGCTGCTCGGCGTGGGACCCGACAGGGCCAATGCCGAGTATGGCGGCTTCCGGATTCCGTTCAGCAAATCCAATCCCTACCTGAAGTCGAAAACCCAGACCGGCGGCTATGGCACGTTCGGCCTGTCCTACGCGCAGAGCCTGCTGCCGGCTACCGCATCGCTCGCGATCCGCGTCGCCTACTGGCAGAAGTTCTATGTCCACCGCGCCTTGCGGCCAGAAGCCTATGGCGGGCTGATTCATCACCGTATCGCCGACAAAGTGGGCGCCTATCCCGTTCACGGCGACATCCTGAACTCGGCCGCTCTGGCGCGAAGCGTCGGCAAGTTCGGCACCCACCTCCTGTCGCACGTCTATCCAGAGGGCGCGCCGATCCACTCCAGCTATCCTGGCGGCGCGGCCCAGATCGCAGCGTCCAACGTGACGGTCCTCAAGGCACTGTTCGATGAAGATGCCGTCATTCCCAATCCGGTTCAGCCCGACCCGAAGGACCCGACGAAGCTCATTCCTTGCCAGGGAGAGCCGCTCATGGTCGGCGGCGAGCTCAACAAGCTCGCCTGGAATTACGGCATCGGACGCGACTGGGCCGGAATCCATTGGCGCTCCGATTTCTCGGCGTCGCTGGCGCTCGGCGAAGCGCTCGCGATCAGCGTCCTGCGCAACGAGCGGCAAACATATCGCGAGCCGTTCGAGAAATTCACGTTCACCCGCTTCGATGGGACGAGGGCCGACGTATGATGTCTCGGCGCACAGCAAGTGCGGCTACGGCGGCAGCTGGGGCCGCCTCCCGCTTGCTCGACGTGCGCGACGCCGAGGCATTCCAGGCCGATCATGCGGCCAGTGCCGTGTACCGATCTTCGGCGCAATGCTCGCGGCGGACACCTGCCGGGAGCGCGTCTGCTTCCTCACGCGAGCCTGCTCGACGACGGCCGTCTGAAGCCGACCGCCGAGCTTCCAAGATTGCTGTCCGATGCCGGATTACGCTCTGGAGAACACGTGGTCACCCACTGCGATGGCGGTGGTCGCGCTGCGCTGGCCGCGATCGCCGCTGTACGCGCGGGCTATGACGATGTCCGCGCATACTATCTCATTCTTCGCCGACTGGGCGAAGAATGAAAGCTGTCCGATCGTGCATACCCCAAGCATCAAAGCCTCGACGGGCTAACAGCATCTAATCGCTGCGCAGGATCTTTGCTTCGAGCGCGGCTGCCACGAAAGCTTTTCGAGCAACTGGTGGATGAGCCTTACCACGCAACACCTGCAGACAGGCGTCCATCGCTAGCTTCCGTTTTTCGCTCTGACCATGAAGATCACGCAGCAGGATAGTGGCCGCCTCGTTGACATCGAAGACGATCCGCTCTGAGCTGTGGCGGCCAACCCGAACAACGACCGGCCTCTCAAATCTCCTCAAGCCGGTCATCACTCCGCCCCCCAGGCGATCATGCGTCAGTAGGCTCAGTTCGTGGCAACAAAAAATGGCCGGGCTCGAATGCCGCCCGGCCAAAAGAAGGTTAAAACCTTCAGAGAGGAACATCGTCCTGCGGAATGGGAGGAAACCACCGAACAATACCTGTTTGATCTTATTTCAAAGCGGTGGCGACGAATGGAATTTCAAAAAAGCGTACAAACGACAAAAATTCGTGCGCCGCATTATAGAACCCTCAGGAGCTCCGGTCTCAAGAGGATCGGCATTGGGCGGCCTGCCATGTCGGGGGTGAAAGCAGTATGCTTTCCAGAACATTGGTTCATGGATTGTCCGGATCGCTCCCGGTCCGCGCGCCTGCGCCGCCAGTCCCATCGAGCCGCGCGCTGAAGAAGACGGGAACGGAAATCCGCTCGGCGCCGGCGGGCGGCTTCACGATGCGATGCACGGTGGCACGCAGGTATGCACGCCAGTGTTGTCAGTCGCTCCTGTGACAACGACCGCCTCAGCACGTTGTTGCAGATGCCGGCGCACAAAGCGCCCGCTCCAAAGCCGGCCATCAGGATACCATAAGCGATTGGCCCTCCCCCAGCTGATCGCGGGCGACCAGAGGCAGCAGCGCCAGTATCGAGATGCTGGTCAAACCGAAAAGCGTTCCCCGCGCGCTTGCCGCCTTGATCTCCGCCGACAATGCCGTGAAGCGCGCTCCGTCATGAATGGCCGTGGTCAATGGCTCACGTGGAAGGGGTGAAGAGCCAACACTCCATTTGCAGCGCCCTATGGCCCACAGCATCTTCAGGTAGGTCAGCGTCGCCAGAGCGAATGCTGTCAGAGGTCCTGAGGACGCGACAATGATGCGGCCGAGCGCCGGACCGATGCTTCGAACGGCATTGTATCCGACCGAGATCAGCGTCACTGCGGCCGGAACCTCGCGTTTTCGCAGGATGTCGCCGACCGACGCGTGCCAGGCAGGGTCGGTGAAAGCGGCGCCGCAGCCGCCAAACAGCTGAATGCGAGGATCATCCATGGATTGTAAAATCCCAGCCCTACAAAAGTAGTCAGCATCGTCGACGACAACGCTATCACGCACCAGCCGAGCGCCATCACAGTCCGGCGGCGTAGCGCAAGTTATTTTTCGATGCCTCCTACAAGGCCGAAACGAAGCCCTTCTGTTTAGAGAATGGCCGTTCATCCATTAGCCGAACCGCCTTGGCGGGTCCGATCGATAGTCATGCCGGAACCTTTGAGGCGGTGTTGAGAGAGCACTGCCGTGACTTTCATTGCTTTCCGGAACTGCCTTGATTATGAAGCGGAACTTCGCCCACTGCTTTCATTCAATCAGGAGCATTCCGTGACGGAAGAAGCCGAGAACAATACTGATGCCCTCATCGAGCTCACCGCTGACATCGTATCGGCCTATGTCTCGAAGAATCCAGTCCCCCTAGGCGAGCTTCCGGCCCTGATCGGGCAGGTGCATGCCGCGCTGAAGGGCACAGTCGGCGGCTCCCCAGAGAAGCCTGAAGCCCTCAAGCCTGCAGTTCCCATCAAGAAATCGGTCACGCCCGACTACATCATCAGCCTGGAGGACGGAAAAAAGTTCAAGTCTCTGAAGCGGCATCTCTCTACCCACTATGGTCTGACGCCCGACGAATACCGCGCCAAGTGGGGCCTGCCGGCAGACTATCCGATGGTCGCCCCGAATTATGCCGCCGCGCGCTCGGCTTTGGCCAAGACTATTGGCCTCGGTAGAAAGCCTAACGAACCCGAACAGCCTGCACCTGCAAAAAGGACCCGCAAAAAAGCAGTGGCCTGAATTCCGCACGTTCGTTTTGGCACCCCCGAACCCGCTGCCACCGTCAAGGTGGCGGACGCCGCGGCATCTACGCCCGGGCGTAGGAAACGACCAAGGAGTTGAGTGGACGTTCCTGGATTACCGGGGCACTACCTTCCTGGTAGCGGTCTGGTGACATCTAAATGACTCGCGATGCACCGTACCAGATTGCAATCTTATGCGACTTTGACCCTAGGTTGATTGCGATCTGCCCAAGGTCTACCCGGTTCCAAAACGCCACATCGCCAACTGCCGACGCTCTGGGACGACTTTGTGAACGTCTCAATCGGGGCCGGGAGGGGACTGTCCGGTTTCGGCAGCAGGAGCGGAGTAAGCGGTCGTTTGCCGATCGCGATCGGCTAGCCCGTCACGCGCTCGTCGCTGGCGCCTTGTTCGCCGGCACGGTTGCAAC
>NZ_RZSF01000428.1:0-4622 GCF_004023325.1 Mesorhizobium sp. M1A.F.Ca.ET.072.01.1.1
TCCTCGGGCTGATCGTCACCCGCGCCCTCGAGCGAGGCGCCGGGTTTGCGCGGATAAGGGTCGATCGCCAGGCCGAAAAACTGCTCGGCGAGCGCCCCGACATCGATGGTGTCGCCGGAAAAAGTTTCCGGGCTGTCGGGCCCGTCGGCGTCGAGGACGATCTCGCCGCCGCCGTCGAAGCCTTCGCGTCCGAGTTTCGACTGCTCCGGCAAGAACAGCGCCTCGACGGGCTCGTCGATGTGAGCCGCGACCGGATCGAGTGTGACGATGCAGGCCTGGGTGATGTCGGCCTCGACGCGGCCGCTGACCTTGACGCCGTTGCGTTTCCAGGACGCCACCAAGAGCTCGGCGCGGTAGCTCTCGACGGAAAGCAGGTCATGTTCGGCGGCAAGCGCAGTGCGCTGCCTTTCGTCGGCCTCGATTGCAACCGGCAAACCCTTTTGCGGCAGGCGGGCGACATTGGCGACAAAGGATACGGGGCTCTGCGGTTCGGCGTGCTTCATTCTCGCCTCCTTCAGGTGGCTCCGGCGACCGGGAACGCGACGGCGCCAGCCATGATCGATTCGGTCGGCTGAGCGGCAAGCTGCCCGGTCGCCGCGCTAACATACTTCGCCAGCAGCGACGCCTCAGGCCATTCGCCGGCATCGGGCCTGACATTGCGGGCGAGCGCCACGGCAAGCGCCGCGCCGTCGTCGTCCCGCAAGGCTTCGTCGTAGGCCGCAGTGCGGCCATAGAACATCTTTGCCAGCTTCTTCATGCGCTTCGGCACGCCGACATCGCTGATGCCGAGTTCCCTCAGCGAATGGTCGACATCGAGGAAGAACTCGTCGATCAGCACCTGAGCGATCTCGGCCGCGGCTCCGCCCTCGCCGCGCAGCCGGTGCTGGATCAGGTACATATGGAGCGACAGCATCTCGAAGCGGCCGAGCGGCGTATCCGGCACATTCCAGTCGGAATAAAACACCGTTTGCCGCGCCGCCGCCACGATTTGTGCGTAGAGCGCCTCGGTGATGGCGCCGTTGGCGTGACGTTCGCGACCAAAAAGGCGCTGGAACATTGAGGGTGGTCTCCCGGGGACCTTTTGTTTGATTTGGCCTTGTTGCATCGGCATGCAAGCTGGTTTACCGGTTTTGCGGCCCAGCGCAAGCTGCGGGGATGTGATGGAGAATTGTTGTTGGGTGCGCTGAAATTCAAGTCGTTTTTCATGCCTGTGCGGGCGGGCGTGGCCACTCTGCTGGTGGCGGTATCCGCGCTTTCCGCCTGCAATTCGTCCAAGATGTTCGGTGATCTGCGTCCGAGCGAGACGCTGACGAAAGGCTACGTCATCGACCAGGCGGCGATCGACTCGGTGCCGGTCGGATCGAGTCGCGAGCAGGTTCTTCTTGCGCTGGGCACGCCGTCGACGACGGCGACCTTCGACAACGAGGCGTTCTATTATATCTCGCAGACGCGCAAGCGCTACGTCGCCTTCGACAACCCGCGCATCGTCGACCAGCACGTGCTGGCGGTCTATTTCGGCGCCGACGGCCGCGTCACCCAGATCGCCAATTACGGCCTGAAGGACGGCAAGGTCTTCGACTTCATCTCGAGGACGACGCCGACGGGCGGCAAGGACCAGAACTTCCTCAGCCAGATCATCAACGGCGCCAGCAAGCTAGCGCCCGGCATCCCGGGCGGCGGCACGCCCTGAGTTCGCTGTCAGCGACGTCCACGGACCAAGACCCGCCGAATCCGCTTCGGCGGGTTATTTGTTTCGCCGAAACGGCCTGGCCTAAACAAAACCCGCGGGATCGCTCCCGCGGGCTCACTTGGTGCAGAAAGAACGCTTAGCTCAGCCGTGCGCGAGCACGGCCAGGAGCAGCAGCGCGACGATATTGGTGATCTTGATCGCCGGATTGACCGCCGGGCCGGCGGTGTCCTTGTAGGGATCGCCGACAGTGTCGCCGGTGACCGAGGCCTTATGCGCCTCGGAGCCCTTCAGGTGCTTGACGCCATTCTTGTCGGTAAAGCCGTCCTCGAACGACTTTTTGGCGTTGTCCCAGGCGCCGCCGCCGGAGGTCATCGAGACGGCGACGAAGAGGCCGTTGACGATGACGCCGAGCAGCGAGGCGCCAAGGGCCGCGAAGGCCGAGGCTTTCGAGCCCGAGATCAGGAGCACGCCGAAATAGACGACGAGCGGCGCCAGCACCGGCAGCAGCGACGGGATGATCATTTCCCGGATCGCTGCCCGGGTCAGCAGGTCGACGGCGCGCGCGTAGTTCGGTTTCGAGGTCCCGGCCATGATGCCTTTGTCCTCGCGGAACTGCTTGCGCACTTCCTCGACGATCGAGCCCGCCGCGCGGCCGACGGCGGTCATGGCGATGCCGCCGAACAGATACGGAATGAGGCCGCCAAAGATCAGGCCGGCAACGACATACGGGTTGGAAAGGTCGAAGGAGATCTCGCCCATGCCCTGGAAGTACGGGTACCTGTCGCCATTGGCGGCAAAGAACCTGAGGTCGTTCGAATAGGCCGCGAACAACACCAGCGCGCCGAGGCCGGCGGAGCCGATGGCATAGCCCTTGGTCACGGCCTTGGTGGTGTTGCCGACCGCGTCGAGCGCGTCGGTGGAGTGGCGCACTTCCTTGGGCAGGCCCGACATTTCGGCGATGCCGCCGGCATTGTCGGTGACCGGGCCGAAGGCGTCGAGCGCCACGATCATGCCGGCGAGCCCGAGCATGGTGGTGACGGCGATCGCAGTTCCGAACAGGCCGCCAAGCTGGTAGGTGGCGATGATGCCGCCGACGATGACGATGGCCGGCAGCGCCGTCGATTCCAAGGAGACCGCGAGGCCCTGGATGACGTTGGTGCCGTGGCCGGTCACCGAGGCCTGGGCGATCGAATTCACCGGGCGCTTGTTGGTGCCGGTGTAGTATTCGGTGATCACCACGATGAGGCCGGTCACCAGAAGACCGATCAGGCCGCAGATGAACAGGTTCTTGCCGGTGATGACGATGCCGGCGACGGTGCCGACCTCACCCCAACCGAGCGTCGCCGAAGTGGCGACGGCCAGGCCGACGATCGACAGCAGGCCGGTGACGATCAGGCCCTTGTAGAGCGCGCCCATGATCGAGCCGTTGGAACCTAGCTTGACGAAGAAGGTGCCGACGATCGACGTCAGGATGCAGGCGCCGCAAATGGCGAGCGGATAGAGCATGGCGGCGCCCAGCACCGCCGTGCCGCCGAAGAAGATTGCGGCCAGAACCATGGTGGCGACGACCGTCACCGCATAGGTCTCGAACAGGTCGGCGGCCATGCCGGCGCAGTCGCCGACATTGTCGCCGACATTGTCGGCGATGGTGGCCGGGTTGCGCGGATCGTCCTCCGGAATGCCGGCTTCCACCTTGCCGACGAGGTCGCCGCCGACGTCGGCGCCCTTGGTGAAGATGCCGCCGCCGAGACGGGCGAAGATCGAGATCAGCGAGGCGCCGAAGCCGAGCGAGACCAGCGCGTCGATGACGACGCGGTCGTTTGGCTGCAGGCCCATTGGGCCGGTCAGGATGAGGTAATAGATGGAGACGCCGAGCAGCGCCAGGCCCGCCACCAGCAGGCCGGTGATGGCGCCCGACTTGAAGGCGATGTCGAGGCCGGCGGCCAGGCTGTTGGAAGCGGCCTGCGCGGTGCGGACATTGGCACGCACCGAGACATGCATGCCGATGAAGCCGGCAGCGCCCGAAAGCACGGCGCCGATCAGGAAGCCGATCGCGGAGGTGATGGAGAGCAGCCACCAGGCGAGAAGAAGCACTACGATGCCGACGACGGCGATGGTGGTGTACTGGCGCGCCAGATAGGCTTGAGCACCTTCGCGAATGGCGGCGGAGATTTCCTGCATGCGCTGGCTGCCCTGATCGGACGCCAGGACCGATCGTGTCGCCCAGATGGCGTACAGGACTGACAGCAAGCCGCAGGCGATGACGGCGGTAATGATGGTCATTGCCGGATTTTCCTCGATTGATGGCCCAGAAGAACCCCTCCCTGGGCCGTTGGGACGGAGATGAACGCCGCACGCGGAATCCACCCCTTGGCTAAGGTGTATGCGAAACAGGGCTGGGAACGTCAAGATATTGTTCGGTTTTTGCCCGGCTTTCGCCGGAAAGACGGACGCTGCGACTCACCGGCAGAGGCCGCCGTGCATTTAGATCGATTGCGCGCCGGCAAACGGCGCAATGTCAGTTGGCGCGGCGCAAGCCCGGCAGCTTCAGGGTGCCGAGCGCCAGGAAGCAGAGCACAACGACCGGGAACACGATCCAGTTCAGCATGGTCCAGCCCCAGGCATTGTAGACCGCGCCCGACATCAGCGAGGCGAAGGCGACGGAGCCGAACAGGACGAAGTCGTGGAAGCCCTGCACCTTGCCTTTTTCGGATGGATGGTAGCTCGCGGCGACCATGGCGGTCGCGCCGATGAAACCGAAATTCCAGCCGAGGCCGAGCAGGATCAGCGCGGTCCAGAACTGCCATAGTGCAAGGCCTGATAGCGCCACCACTGCGCAGGCGATGAGCAGCACCAACCCAATGGCGACGATGCGCTCGGCGCCGAAGCGGTGGATCAGCGAACCGGTGAAGAAGCTCGGCCCGAACATCGC
>NZ_RZSF01000429.1:0-4621 GCF_004023325.1 Mesorhizobium sp. M1A.F.Ca.ET.072.01.1.1
CCGTAGGAGAGGCCGACCGAGGCGGATGCGCGGGAAATCTCCTCCATCGCCACGACATGCGCGAGATAGCCCATACCGCTGCCGCCGAACTCGGCATCGGCGGTGATGCCGAGCAGGCCGAGCGCGCCGAGCTCCCCCCACAGATGTGCCGGGAATTCGTTGGAGCGGTCGATATCGGCCGCGATCGGCGCGATCCTGTCTTGTGCGAAGCGCCTTACGGTATCGCGCAACGCCTCGATGTCGGCATCAAGCCCGAAGTTCAGCGTATTGGTGTACATGGCGTTCCTCCCGGCGCGTGACCCCGAAATCGACTTCGATAAGGATAATGCGCGAAATCAAAGTGCCGCGGCCTCCTTTGCGCGTCGGACGGGACGCGTTGCGCTGCCGGCGCCGATCTTCGCGCCGACGAGCCGCCTTGTCATCGAAAGATATGTCTCCGTGACTTCAGAGATCGACAGCCGCTCGCCCGGACGGAACCAGACGATGACGCCGGTCATCATCTGGATCAGCGCCATGGCGGTGAGGCCGACATCGTCGATCTCGAAGGTACCGGCTTCGGCGCCGTCGCGCAGGATCGCGCGCAATTCCTTCTCATAGGCCGTGCGCATTTTGAGGATCCGCGTCAGCCGCTCATGCGAGAGGCTGCGCAATTCCATGTTGGAGACATGGGTCGCATGGCGACGCTCGATATGGAAAGCAATGTGGTTCTCGACATAGGCGGCGAGCCGCGCCGCCGGATCGGCCGCTGCCGGGCGCGCGTCATCCCAGGCCTTGAGCAGGCCTTCCATATGCTCGCGCATCAGCGTGAACAGCAGATCCTCCTTGGTGGGAAAATAGCGATAGAGCGCGGCGGCCTGCACGCCGACTTCGGTCGCCAGCTGGCGCATCGACATCGCCTCATAGCCGAGCCGCGCGATCAGCCCGACCGCTGCCTCGCGGACGGCCGCCTCGGTTTTTTCGCCATCTGAACCCGTGGTGCGTGCCATGTCTGCCTCTGCGAAGCAGATAATAAAACGAACGTTCAATTAATTCAAGCGGGCAAGCGAAGGTGTTCAGGCCGAAGGGCAATGGCCTGCAATCGGTCTGACGCAAGCCTCGGCTGGATCTGTAGAGCGGAGCGACTTAGTCGCCGCGGAAAGCGCGGCTCGCCTGATCGGTCAGGGGCTTAAGCAGATAGGAAAGCACCGTGCGGTCGCCGGTTCTCAGGAACACCTCCGCCGGCATTCCCGGCTTCAGTTCCAGCGATCCCGCCTGTTTGAGGCTGCTTTGCGTCAGCACGATGCGCACCGCGTAATAGGCGACCCCGGCTTTCTGGTCCTCGATGAGGTCGGGCGAGATACGGTCAACCTGGCCCTCGACTTCCGGAGTGATCTGCTGGCTGAAGGCCGAAAGGCGAAGCGTGGCGTTCTGTCCGATGCGCACCTGGTCGATGTCCTGCGGCGCGACGCGCGCCTCGACCACCAGCGCGTCGGCGCTCGGCACGATCTGCATGATCGCCTCGCCGGGCGCGATCACGCCGCCGATCGTGTGCACGGCCAGCTGATGCACCCGCCCCGATTGCGGGGCGCGGATATCGATCTGCTTCAGCGTTTGCTCGGCCGCGATCTGACGCTCGCGCAGTTCGCTCAACTTGGCGTCGATCTCCCTCAGTTCGCCCGCCACTTCGCTGCGCATGTCCTGATCGATCTGGATGATCGCCAGTTCCATCTCGCTGATGCGCCCGCGCGTCTGCGCGGCGGCGGCGATCAACTGGCCGTTTTCGCCGTCGAGCCTTGCCTCGGCGCGTTCGCGATCGGCCAGACGCGAGATCGGCACCAGCTTCTTTTTCCAGAGGTCCCGCATGCCCTCGAGCTCGATCTTGGTGAGGGATATCTCCTGCTGCTTGCTCCTGAGCTGGGCCTCGATACCCGCGATCTCCTGACGGAACTGCACGATGCGCTCGCGTAGCTGTGAAATCTTGCCCTCGCGCGCCTGCCGCCGCAGCGCGAACAGCCTGTTCTCGCCGTCGATGAGATGACCGATCTGAGGGGCATGCGCGTTTCCCGACAGCTGCTCGGGATAGAGCACCGCCTGGGCGCCGTCGCGTTCGGCAATCAGCCGGGCGCGGCGGGCAGAGAGCTCGTCGAGACCGTTGTCGACGATGGCGAGATTGGCACGCGCCACCGTGTCGTCCAGCCGCACCAGGACGTCGCCCGCCTCGACCGTGCTGCCGTTCTGCACGTTGAGAGCGCCGACGACGCCGCCTTGCGGATGCTGGACGGACTTCACGTTCGAGCCGACGACCAGATGGCCGCCTGCGACCAGGGCTCCGGCAAGACTGCTTGATGCCGCCCAAAGGCCGAGCCCGCCGACAAGCAGCGCCGCTGCGATCGCTCCCGCCCGGACGTTCCTGCGAATGGCCTGACGCAAGCGCTGCTGCTGGGGCGAAGCACCTTCGATCGGCTTCGAACCGCGGTCGAGCAGCGCGATCGCGCGCGCCCTGGCGGACAATGCGATGTCGCGCACCACGCGCAACGCATCGGCTTTGAAATCGGGAGTTGCCGACTTCATCTCAGCCCGCCGATCCGACCGCATGCAGCGGTTTTGTCACTGGCTGCAAAGCCTGCCGTGCGATCTCGCTCTTCAGCCCGAATGCCTGCTGCCTGCCGCCATTCAGCACCAGCAAGTGGTCGAGCGCGGCGAGGGCGCTTGGGCGATGCGCGACCACGATGACGATGCCGCCGCGCGCTTTGATGCCTTCGATGGCACGCGTCAGCGCCTGGTCGCCCGCGGCATCGAGGTTGGAATTCGGCTCGTCGAGCACGACGAGGAACGGATTGCCGAACAGCGCGCGCGCCAGGCCTACTCGCTGACGCTGTCCGGCGGAAAGTGCCGCGCCGCTCTCGCCGATCTCGGTCTGATAGCCTTCGGGCAGGCGCAGGATCATGTCGTGCACGCCGGCAGCCTGGGAGGCCTCGATGATCGCCTCCGGCATGGCGTTCTCGTCGAAGCGGCTGATGTTCTGGGCGACCGTACCGGCGAACAATTCGACATCCTGCGGCAGATAGCCGATATGGCGGCCAAGCGCCTGCGCCGGCCACTGCTCGATTGCAGCGCCGTCGAGACGGATCTTGCCGCGCATCGTGGGCCATACGCCGACGAGCGCGCGCACGAGCGACGATTTTCCGGAGCCGCTCGGGCCGATCAGGCCCATGCCGGAGCCGGCGCCGAGCGAGAAGTCGATATCCTCCAGCAGGATGCGCCGTCCACCAGGCGCCGTCACCCCGACGGTTTCCACAGCGAGTGTCGCGTTTGGCGCCGGAAGCTCCATGCCACCATCGTCGACCGGAAAGGCGGCAAACAGATCGACCAGCCTCTGCCAGCTCTGGCGCGCGCTGAGGAAGTGCTTCCAATAGGCGGTGGCGAGCTCGATCGGCGCCAGCGCCCGCGATGTCAGGATGGAACTGGCGATGATGATGCCGGGCGTGGCCTGCTGGTAAATGACCAGATAGGCGCCGAGCGCCAGGACCATCGACTGCAGCATCATGCGCATGATGCGCGAAGCCGCACCCAATCCGCTCGTCAGGTCGCTCGCCTGCGCCTGCGCCTCGCGGAAGGCGTTGTTTGCTTGGCTCCAGCGCCCGGCCAGCCTCTCGCCCATGCCCATCGCGGCCAGCACTTCGGCGTTGCGGGCGCTCGCCTGCGCGATCGCGCCGCGCCTTGTGCCGAAGCCGGACATTGCCTTGGTCGGGGCGCGGACCAGGCGATCGGTGAGTGCCGTCAGCGCGATCAGCAGCAGCGCGCCGATGAGCGCCGCGACGCCGATCCACGGATGGAAAAGAAAGCAGATCACAACATAGAGCGGCATCCATGGCAGATCGAACAGCGCACCCGGGCCGGGGCCGGAAAGGAAGCCGCTGACCTGGTCGAGGTCGCGCAGCGCCTGCAGGCCTTCGCCGCGATCAGGCGTTCTGAGCGGCAGCCGCACGAGGCAGTTGAAGACGCGGCCGGCGATGAGCTCGTCGATGCCGGCGCCGATGCGTGTCAGCACGCGCGCACGGATCGCTTCGAGGACGCCCTGGAAGGCATAAAGCACGGCGACCAGAATGATCAGCGCCACCAGCGTCGGCACGCTGCGGCTAGGCAGAACGCGGTCATAGACCTGCAGCATGAACAGCGAACCGGACAGCATCAGCACGTTGATGAGGCCGCTGAGCCCGGCGACGGCCGCATACGGGCCGCGGAAGGAGGCGAGCGCCTTGCGAAGCTCGGAAGGTTTCAGGTCAGCTAAAGGCGAGCGTGTCAGATGGTTACCCCCGAAAAAACCGCGCCCGGCTTGAGGCGGGTTGGCGGGCCGCGATCGAGGCGCGGCCCGCGGTGAATGGATCAGCCGACGAGTTCCGTCGTTTGATGGTCGGAATGGCCGGCAATCTGCGCCAGGATCTTGGTGATCGCGGACTGCGCCGCATCGGCCGCGTCGGCAAAGACCGGATTGTCGGCCGGCAGGTGGTCGTGCAGCCCCGCTGCCGCCCGTTCCACAGCCTGCTGGACATGGTCCGACGGATCCGGCGCGTTGTCCGGATTGGCGTGCGAGGCGTGACGGAACAAGAATTGGTCGCCGTCCAAGGCCACCGCATCATGC
>NZ_RZSF01000042.1:0-31441 GCF_004023325.1 Mesorhizobium sp. M1A.F.Ca.ET.072.01.1.1
GCCTGGCGAAGGTGGTCTTGCCGCTGCCGGACTCCCCGACCAACCCGAGCGTTTCGCCGGGCCGGAGGCTGACTGAAACGTCCTTCACCGCCCTCAATGCACGGCCATGGCTGGCATAGGTCTTGTTCAGTCCCTCGACCTGCAGCACGGGCGGCGCCTGCTTCGGCGCGACGGCGGCAATTTCGGCGGGTGTCGCGCGCGGCAGCGACTGCGCCTTGTCGTGATAGTGGCAGCGCGACAGCCGGCCGCCTCCAAGCTCATAGAGCGGCGGCGGCTCGCTGCGGCAGCGCTCCGTCGCCAGCGCGCAGCGGTCGGCGAAGGCACAGCCGACGATCGTGGCGCCGATGCCGGGCAGGAAGCCGGGGATCGTGTCGAGCCGGCCCTGGTCCTTGCGCTGGCCGCCGCGCGGCAGGCAGCGCAGCAAGGCGACCGTGTAGGGATGGCGCGGATCGTTGAAGACGTCCTTGGTCGAGCCTTCCTCGACCAGCATCCCGGCATAGAGCACGCCGACCCGGTCGCACATGTTGGAGACCACGGCGAGGTTGTGGCTGATGAACAAGATTGAGGCCGAAAGCTCGCGGCGCAGTTGCGCGATGAGGTCGAGCACTTCGGCTTCGACCGTGGCGTCGAGACCCGTCGTCGGCTCGTCGAGGATCAGCATCGAGGGGTCGTTGGCCAAGGCCATCGCGATCGCCACGCGCTGCTGCATGCCGCCGGAAAGCTGGTGCGGGTAGCGCTGCATGACGCTGGCCGGATCCGAGATGCGCACAAGATTGAGCATCGCGATCGCCCTGTCGCTCGCCGCCTGTCCCGACGTGCCGGCAAGCTCGAAGATCTCGGTGAGCTGGCGGCCGATGCGCAATGATGGATTCAGCGCCTTGCCGGGATCCTGATAGACCATGGAGACGCTTTCCGCACGGGCGCGTCTGAGCGCCTCGGCATCGAGCTTCATCACATCCTGGCCGTCGAGTGCGATCGAGCCGCCGGTGATCGAGCCGTTGCGCGGCAGGTATCGCACCACGGCCAGCGCCGCGGTGGACTTTCCGCAGCCGGATTCGCCGACCAGCCCATAGGCCTCGCCGCGGCCGATTTTGAAGCTGACATTGCGCAGCACCGCCCGGTTGCGGCGCCCGACGCGATAGGCGACCGAGAGATCGTTGAGCTCGAGCGCGTTCCTGTCAGTCATTGAACGCTCCATGGACGCCGTCGGCCACTAGGTTGACCCCGATCACCAGCGAGGCGATCGCCAGCGCGTCGAACAGCACCGTCCACCAGAAGCCGCCGCCGATCATGCCGTAATTGCTGGAGATCGAGAGTCCCCAGTCGGGCGAGGGCGGCTGGATGCCGAAACCCATGAAGGAGAGCGTGGCGACGGCGAAGATCGCATAGCCCAGGCGCACTGTCGTCTCGACCAGGATCGGCGGGATCACGTTGGGCAGGATCTCGACGAACATCGTGTGCAGCGCGCCTTCGTGGCGAAGCTTTGCCGCCGCGACATAATCGAGCTCGCGTTCGGCCAGCACCGCCGAGCGCACCGTGCGGGCGATGATCGGTGCGAAGCTCAAGCCGATGACGACGATCACGGTGATCTTGGAAGTGCCGAGCGCAACGATGGCGAGCAGTGCGATGATCACCACCGGGATTGCCATGAAGGCTTCGAGGATACGGCCGACGATATCGTCGACGATGCCGCGGAAATAGCCGATGACGAGCCCGAGTGCGGTGCCGGCAATGGTCGCCAGAATCGTGGCCAAAGGTGCCACCGTCAGGATATCGCGCGAGCCGACGATGACGCGCGAGAAGACATCGCGGCCGATCTGGTCGGTGCCGAACCAGTGCTCGGCCGACGGTGGCGCCAGCGCGTTGATGATGTCGTCGGCAAGCGGATCGTAGGGGACGAAATGCTCGCCGAACAGCGCGCAGACGATCCAGAACAGGACGATGCCGAGCCCGGTCAGGAAGGTCCCCGATCGCAACAACGAATGCAGCACCTCGCCCCAGGGGCTGCGCTGTGTGGCGGCGTCCGGCGTTGGCAGGTTCGCGGGTGTGTCTGTCGCGCTCATTGCTCCGCTCCCAGCCGGATGCGCGGATTGAGCACCGAATAGAGGAAATCGGCGATCAATGTGGCCACCGCATAGACGATGCCGATGGTAAGGATGCCGGCCTCGAGCATCGGAAAATCCTTGCCGCGGGCGGCGGTGAAGATCAGCGAGCCGATGCCCTGGTAGCGGAACAGCGTCTCGATCACGACAAGGCCGCCGATGAGGTAGCCGGTCTGGGTTGCGATGACGGTGATGGTCGGCAATAGCGCATTGCGCAGCACATGCCGCCAGATCACCGTGCGCCACGGCAGACCTTTAAGCACCGCGGTGCGCGTATAGTCGGAATCGAGCGCCTCGATCATCCCCGACCGCGCCATGCGAGCGATATAGCCGAACAGCACCAGAAACAGCGGCAGCGACGGCAGGATGAGATAATAGAGCTGGGTGAAGACGCCGGCACCCTTCGGCCAGGCCGCCGCGATCGGCAGCCAGCGCAGCCAGACGCCGAAGATCAGGATCAGGATGATGCCGGTGACGAACTCGGGCAGCACCGTCACCGACAATCCGCCGAGGCTGATGATGCGGTCGAGCGGCCGGTTGAGGTTGAGCGCGGCGATGACACCGCCGAGGATGCCGATCGGCACCACCAGCACGAAGGCGACGAGCGCCAGCTTCATCGAATTGCCCAAAGCGTCGATGACGAAGGGCGCCACCGGCGCGCGGAAAATGTAGGACGTGCCCATGTCGCCATGAACGAAGTTCCAGATCCAGCTTCCGTACTGGACGAGCAGCGGCCGGTCGACGCCGAGCGAGTGATTGAGCGCGTCGACGGCGCGCTGGTCGGCAAACGGCCCCAATATCGCGCGCCCGACATTGCCGGGCAGCACCTGCCCGCCCAGGAACACCATGACGCTGAGCAGGAACAGCGTCACGAGCGACAGAGCCACGCGCCGGGTGAGGAAGCCGAGGATGGCGAATACTCCTATTGGAGCCGGCTCTCCGTCGAGAGCCGGCTGTCAGGGATAAGCTTGCTCCCTCGCGTCAGGCTTTCGAAGCCTTTTCGAGGAACAGCTGCGACATGGCGGTGGGCTGCACGCCCGCCACGCCTTTCGCCGTCGCAGTCAGGTAGTCGTAGAAATAGCCGAAGATCACCGGCGTTTCCTCGAGCAGCAGCTTCTGGATCTTGCCGGCTGCAGCCTTCTGCGCCTCGAGATCGAGGGCCGCGATATAGCTGGTCGCCAGCTGGTCATAGTCCTTGTTCTTGAAATGCGCGGCATTCCAGGTGCCCTCGCTCTTCAATGGCGCCGCGAGATAGACGTTCGGCACGCCGCGGTGGCCGTAGTCGGTGATGCCCATCACCGAATCCAGCCAGTTCGATTTGCCGAACACCGCATCGCCGTAATAGGCGCTTTGGTCGAGGATGTTGAGCTCGAGCTCGATACCGATCTCCTTGACCCAGTTCTGGATCAGCTGCGCGTATTCGGGGATTTCCAGATAGCGCTCGGTGGTCAGCGTTATTTTGAACCCCTTGCCGGCGCCGGCCGCTTCCATCAGTTGCTTGGCCTGCGCGATGTCCTGCTCGCGCTGCGGCACGCTGGTGTCCGTCGACGGATAGACCCCGGCGAACGGGCTGTCATTGCCTTCCTGGGCGCGGCCTTTCATCAGGCCGGCGACCAACTTCTTGCGATCGATGCTGAGCGCGATGGCGCGGCGTACCCGCGGGTCCTTCATCGGACCGTCGTCGCAGCGTAGATGCAGTTGCTGATGCGCCGACGATTTCAGGCTGATGACGTTCACGTTCGGGTCGTTGAGGACGGCGACGCCCGCCAGCACCGGCATCTGATTGATGATGTCGATCTGGCCGCCCTGTAGCGCCAGGATCTGCGGCTGGATGTCGGTGAAGAAGGTGAATTCGGTGCGCTCCGGCAGGGCCTTTTCGCCCCAGTAGTTCTCATTGCGAACGAAGGAGGCGCCTACTTTGGGCGTGTACTTCTCCAGCTTGAACGGCCCGGTGCCGTCGAAGCTCTTTTCGTAATCGCCCTTGTAGCTCGCCGGGATGATGACGGCGTTGTAGTTGTCGGACGACAGCATATAGGGGAAGTTGCCGTTCGGCGCGTCGAGGTGGAATTCCACCGTGTAGTCGTCGACCTTCTTGCTGGCTCCCTTCGAGAGGATGCCGCTGAACACCGACAGCGCGTTGGAGGAGTTGGCGGGATCGGCAAGCCGGTCGATGCTGGCCACAACGTCCTCGGCCTTCATCTCGCCGCCTGAGTGGAACTTGACGCCCTTGCGCAGCGTGAAGGTCCACACCGAGCCATCGGCATTCGGCTTCCAGCTTTCGGCCAGTGCCGGCTTGAGCACCAGGTCGGGGCCGTCGACGCAGAGGAATTCGGCTACCTGCTGCATGACGAGCAGGCCGCCGGCGTCGGCGATGGTGACCGGGTCGACCGCGGCGGCCGGCACGCTGCTGCCGACGCGGATGGTGGCGCCCGGCGCGCCCTGGGCGCGGGCAAGCGAGGGCGCGGCGCCGAAGCCGGCGGCCATGCCGATGCGGCCGAGAAGCGGCAGCGACAGGCCGAGCAGGCTGCCGTGGCGCACGAAATCGCGGCGGCTGACGCGGCCGTCGATGAGCCCGTCGATGAGGTGATTTTCAAGCGGCGTGCGGTTGCGCCGGATGAGATCGAGAACGCGGTAGTTCTTGCTCATGGGTCTAAACCCTTCCCCAGTTCTTGTGGTTGGCGAGTGCATTCCGGTTGACGACGTGAGTTCTCCGGTCCCGGCCATCGTCAAGAATTCAGTCGAACGAACTGTAACATGCAGTTTGGTCCGGTCCATCCGCTCCTTGAAGCGGAAAAGTCAGATTTTCTTGATGCATGCCTAGCTCGGGCGTGCAGCCCCGATCGAAATCGTGGCCGCCTCGATTCGATATTTGCCGGTCTCCTTTCCTTTTGGCGATCTCCCAGTTCAGCTCAGCGAAAAGCCTGCTAGCGCGATCGGCGTTGCGGCGCTGCTCCCGATCTTCATCTCAGCCGATCTCGAAGAAGGGCTTGCCGAGCAGGTCCGGCACCACGTCGATGCCGAGCCCGGGGCCGTCGGGAATGCCCATGCGGCTGCCCGCGACCGGCGGCTTGTTGGAGGCGGTGCGCACCGTCACCCATTCGTGGAAGGCGATGGCATGCAGACGGCGCTCTTCCGGCGTCGACAGCGACAGATGCGCCATCGCGGCGGTGTCGATCTCCGCGCCGCCGGTGTCTTCGACGGTGATCATGAAACCGAGATCGACGGCGACGTCGCGGATCAGCCGCGTCTGCGTCACGCCGCCGAGGCGCGAGATCTTCAGCGTCAGCCCATCGGCTGCGCCTAGGCGATGGATTTCCAGCATCTCACCCATCGATGTGACGGATTCGTCGAGCACCATCGGTTTGTCGAGCATGCGGCGCACCGACATGTTCTCCTCGATCGTCGTGCAGGGCTGCTCGAATGTGTAGTCGATGTCGCGTGTGGCATCGGCGAACTGGCGCGCCTGGTAGGGCGTCCAGCCGGCATTGGCGTCGCAGAAGATCACCGTGCCCTTCGGCACGGCTGATGCGACGGCGCTCACTCGCTCGATATCGTCGCGGACATTGCCGCCGACCTTGACCTGCAGCCGATGGTAGCCTTCGGCAACGATGCGCTTGGCAAGCGCCGCCATCTGGTCGACTGTGCCATGGGTCACGACCCGGTACAGTTCCGCCGTCTCGCTCTCGCGGCCGCCGAGCATCGCTACCAACGGCACTTCGGCCGCACGGGCGGCGAGATCCCAGCAAGCCATGTCAAGCGCGGCTTTGACGTAGGGATGGCCCTTGAACACCGTGTCCATCAACCTGCCGATGCCGGCCAGCCCGCGCGGGTCATGGCCGATGAGATGCGGCGCGATCTCCGGCACGCCCGCGCGCGTTCCCGCGGGAAACGCGGCCGAGTAGAAATTGCCGAGCGGCGCCATCTCGCCCCAGCCGGTCACGCCTGTGTCGGAAGTGATGGCGACGATCACCGCATCGAAACAGTCGGCGACCCGGCCCTTGGACATGCGGTAGGGCCCGTCCACGAAGGGCTGCACGACATGGTAGGCTTTTATGCTCTTGATCTTCACGTTTGTGTCCGTTTGTCCGCGGGTTTGTCAGGCGCCCTTCGATGCGCGCTTTTCGAGGCTGCGCGCATAGGCAAGAAGCGCTTCGAAATCGTTGTCGATATGCTCGCGGGCATGGCGCTGGGCGGCGCGCATGTCCGTGCCCTTGAGCAGCGCCACATAGGTTTCGTGCAGGTCCTCGGCCGGTACCGGCTCGTTCCGCGCACGCTGGTGCAGGGCGAAATACATTTGCAGCCGGCTGGTCAGCCGCTGCCAGGTTTCGAGCAGCACCGAATTGTCGGCCCACTCATAGACCAGCCCGTGCAGCTGCAGCGCCGTCTCGATCTGGCGCGTGGTGTCGAGCGCCCGGGTCGCCTGCTTCACCGCTTCGTGGCGGCGGTCGAGCTCGTCGAAGAAGCGCTGGTCGCGCTGCGGCCAGGCGAGCTCGATGGCGAAGTCGTCGAGCACCTTGTTGAGGGAATAGGCGTCGACGATGTCCTTGGCGGTGACGTCGACGACGAAGGTTCCGGCATAGGGAATGCTGGTCAGGATACCTTCCTGCACCAGCTCGCGCATCGCCTCGCGCAGCGGCGCGCGGCTTACCCGCATCTGCTCGGAGATGCGGAGTTCGTTGAGCTTCTGCCCAGGCTCCAGCTGGCCGGTCAGAATGGCGCGCCTGAGCATCGCGACGATCTCGGCCCTGCGCGTCGTATCCGCGATCGGACTGAAATCCAGCTTTGACATGTGGGCCACTCCGGATGAAACCGACTGCAAGACAAGCAGATTGTCGACAATCCAACAAGAGGGTGACTATCGTTTTTTCGCGGATGGCAGGCGCGCAAACAAAACGGCGCCCTCGATGTGGGTGTCGAGGGCGCCGTCGGACCGGGACTGATGGGGGATTATCAGCTGGCCGGTTTCGTTTCCGGCAAGGGAGAAACCGGCATTCCGGGTCCGATCTTCTGCAAATTGCCGGTGATCACCTGGTCGCTCTCGGAGATGCCTGAGGTGACGGAAATCAGATCGCCGTCGGTCGGGCCGAGCGACACCAGCTTCTGGTCTACGGTGTTGTCTTTGCCGAGGACGTACAGGTATTTGCCGAGCTGGCTGGAACCCAGCGCCACCTGCGGCACCATCAGCGTATTGGGCTGCTCCTTCACATGCAGCCGCACGCGCACATACTGCCCGGGCAGCAGCGCGAACTTGGCGTTGCCGATCGTCGCCCGCGCGGTGATCGTGCCGGTCGAATGATCGATCGTGTTGTCGATGAAGGTGAGCTGGCCCTTCTGGCTGGGCTCGGTCTCGCCGGGCAACAGCACGTCGACCGCGATCGGACCGTTGGCCTTCGCCTGCTCGATCTGGACGAGGTCGGTCTCGCTCGGATTGAAGGTGACGTAGATCGGGTCGAGCTGCACCAGCGTGTTGAGAACCGTGCCTGCGACGCTCACCAGGGTACCGACCGAGGCTTGGTTGCGGCCGATCCGTCCGGAGAACGGTGCCTTGATCTCGGCATAGCCGAGATTGAGCTCGGCCGTCCGCACCGCCGCCTGGTCGACCGCGAGGGCGGCTTCGGCCGTGCGCAAGTTGCTGGTGCGCTGGTCGAAGCTGTCCTTGGCGAGGTACCCGGCCTTGGCAAGGTCGGTGCCACGGCCCAGATTGGACCGCGCGTATTCGAGCGCTGCCGCGTCGCGCTGCACCTGCGCCTTCGCCTGGTCGAGCGCTGCCTGGTAGTCCTCGGGCGCGATCCGGTAAAGCAGGTCGCCCTGCCTGACGTCGCTGCCGTCCTGCGCCGTCTGCTCCTGCAGATAGCCCGGCACGCGCGCCTGCAGGGTGATGTTGCGGATCGGCTCGACGCGCGCGGCGTAGTCGAGATAGATCGGCAGCGTCTTCTTGACGACGTTGACCACCGGGACCGGCATGACGAACGCCTTGGGCGCAGGCGCCGCGCCCGCAGTGCTGGCGCTGAGGCTGAGATTGCCCATGTCGAGCAGGTGCACGCTTGCCACCGAGATTGCGCCCAGCGCGACCGCCGTTCCCAAAGCGATTTTCCATTTACGCATGTTGGTCTCCAATCCTATTCGGCCGCCTGGGCGAGCCGGACGGGCTCGGCGGTCGGTTCAATGTCTTGTTGGCGCGGGGCATGGTGAGGCCCCGCGTCAGATTCCTTCTCGCCGCCGCGCTCGCGCAGCTTCTCGATCACCGCGTAGAAGACCGGCACGAAGACCAGCGACAGGATCGTCGCCGCCACCATGCCGCCGAAGACGGTGGTGCCGATCGACTGCCGGCTGGCGGCGCCCGCGCCGGTCGCGAACATCAGCGGCAGCACGCCGAGGATGAAGGCGAAGGCGGTCATCAGGATCGGCCGCAGCCTCAGCCGCGCGGCTTCCATCGCCGCCTCGACGATGGTCAGGCCTTCCTGGCGGCGCCGTCGGGCGAACTCGACGATCAGGATGGCATTCTTCGCCGCCAGGCCGATCAGCATGACGAAGCCGATCTGCGAGTAGACGTCGATCTGCATGCCGCGCAGCAAAAGCACGACGAAGGCGCCGAACAAAGCGAGCGGCACGGCGAGCAGCACCATGAAAGGCATCGCCCAGCTTTCATACTGCGCCGCCAGGATCAGGAAGACGAACACGATCGCCAGGCCGAACACGATCGAGGCGATCGATCCGGCCTGGAGCTCCTGATAGGTGATGCCGGTCCATTCATAGCCGAAGTCCCGCGGCAGCACGTTTGCGGCCGCCCGCTCCATGGCTGCGACTGCTTGTCCGGACGAGAAGCCCGGCGCCGCGCCGCCGTTGATGAGGGCGGATGCATTGTTGTTGTAATGCGGCACCGTCTCGGGACCGACGATCGGCACCAGCTTGCCCAGTGTGCTCAGCGGCACCATCCCGCCGGACGCATTGCGCACGTAGAGGCGCGAGATGTCGTTCGCGTTTCCGCGCGCGTCCTTGTCGGCCTGAATCGTCACCCGGAAGGTGCGGCCGAAAAGGTTGAAGTCGTTGACGTAGAGGGAGCCGAGATAGATCTGCAGCGTGTTGAACACGTCGGGCAGGTTGAGGCCGAGCAGCTTCGCCTTGCTGCGGTCGAGGTCGTAGTTGAACTGCGGCGTCGAGGTCGAGAAGGACGAGAACAGCTGCTGCGGATTGAGCTCCGGCTGCTTGCGTGCTTCCGCGATCAGCGCCTGCGTGACCTCGTTGAGCGCGGCGCTGCCGCGGCCCGAAAGGTCTTCCACCTGGAATTCGAAGCCGCCGGTCGTGCCGAGGCCCGGGATCGAGGGTGGATCGAAGGAGAGCGCAAACGCCTCCGGTATCTGCAGCAACTTGTTGCGCACCTCGGCCACCAGCTTCGAGGCGTTCTGGTCGGGCCCGCGTTCGTCCCACGGCTTCAGGATGGCGAACTCCACCGCCGAGTTCGATTGCGCGGCGCTGGTAAGGAAGTTCAGGCCGCTGATCGAGCCGACGATGTCGACGCCGGGCGTGTTCTGCAGGATGTCGCGCGCCTTCTGCGCCACCGCGTCGGTGCGCTCCAGCGAAGCGCCGTCCGGCAGCTGGATGACGACGAAGAAATAACCCTGATCCTCCACCGGAAGGAAGGTCGAGGGCAGCTTCTGCCAGACGAAATAGGTGGCGACCAGGCCCGCCGCGAACAGGCCGAGCATGGCCCAGCGCAGCCGGATCAGAATGCGCACGCCATGCGCGTAGGCATGCGACAGCCAGTCGAAGCCGGCATTGAACCAGCGGAACAGCACGAACTGCGTTCCGCCGCGATGGCGCAGGAACGCGGCGCTCAGCGCCGGGCTCAGCGTCAGCGAGTTGAAGGCGGAGATGCCGACCGAGATCGCGACGGTAAGCGCGAACTGGTTGTAGAGCCGTCCCGAAACGCCGGGAATGAAGGCGACCGGGATGAACACCGCCATCAGCACCGCGGTGGTGGCGATGATTGGGCCAGTCACTTCGGCCATCGCCGCGCGCGTCGCGGCGAGCGGCTTGAGGCCGGCTTCCAGCTGCCGCTCGACATTCTCGACCACGACGATGGCGTCGTCGACGACGAGGCCGATCGCCAGCACCATGCCGAGCAGCGAGAGCATATTGAGCGAGAAGCCCAGCATGTACATCACCGCCAGCGTCGCGATCAACGACACCGGGATGGCGATGGTCGGGATGATGGTGGTGCGCCAGCTCTGCAGGAAGATGAAGACGACAGCCACCACCAGCACCAGCGCTTCGCCGAGCGTGATCAGCACGTCATGCATCGAGGCCGAGACGAAGCGCGTCGTATCGTAGTGCATGGCGTAGTGGACGCCCTTCGGGAAGCGCGCCGACAATTCTTGCATCTTGTCCTTGACCCGCTGCTGCAGGTCGAGCGCGTTGGAGCCGGGCATCTGGTAGACGGCGAGCACCACGGTCGGGTCCTTGCCGAAGAAGGCCGATGACGAATATTGCAGCGCGCCGAGCTCGATGCGGGCGACGTCGCGCAGACGCACGAGCGAGCCGTTCTGCGAGTTGGCGCGCACGACGATGTCGCCGAATTCCTTCGGGTCGCTCAAACGGCCGACCGCATTGACCTGCATCTCGAAGGCGGTGCCGGCCGGCGCCGGCGATTGGCCGATCTTGCCCGCCGCCACCTGCACGTTCTGCTCGGAAATGGCGTTCTGCACATCGACGGCGGTGATGCCGAGATTGGCCAGTTTGTCCGGATCGAGCCAGACGCGCATCGAATAGCGCCGTTCACCGAAGATCTGCACGTCACCGACGCCAGGCAGCCGCTTCAGCGGATCGACGACCTGGAGATAGGCGAGGTTGCTCAGCGCCACCGGATCGACCGAGCCGTCGGGCGAGGTGAGGTCGACGATCAGAACGAAGTTCGGGTTCTGCTTCTTGATCGTGACGCCGCCCTGGTTGACGATGGCCGGCAGGGAGGATGCGGCCTGCGAGACGCGGTTCTGGACGTCGACGGCCGCCGTGCTCAGCGGATAGCCGACGTCGAATGTGATGGTGATGGTCGAGGAGCCGTCATTCGAGCTCGTCGACGACATATAGGTCATGCCTTGCACGCCGTTGATCTGCTGCTCCAGCGGCGTGGTGACCGTATCGGCCACCACCTGCGCGCTGGCGCCTGGATAATGGGCGCTGACCACGACCTGCGGGGGCGTGATGTCAGGAAACTGCGAGACCGGCAGCAGGAAATAGGCGATCGCACCGGCGAGCACCATGATGATGGCGATCGCCGATGCGAAGATCGGGCGGTGGATGAAGAAGTTCACCATGACGCGGATGCCTCGCCGAACGGTTTTGCAAAATGGCGCAGGCGCCGGGCCCGGACGGAGCCGGAATCCTCCAGGAAGGATGGCAGGACATCGTCCGGCGCCTGTTCCGCGGCGCGCGAGCGCAGCATCCGTTCGAAGGCGGCGGGATCGACCCCATCAGCCTTCATCACCAGCCGGATCATCGGATCCCGGATGGCTTCGTCGATCGTCAGGTCTTTGCGCTTTTGCATAGGAGCGGCTCCTTGCTGCGGCCCGCATCGGATGATCACGGACCGCTTTTTCTCGTTTTCACCGGCCGAAGCCGCATGACAGGCAGGTTTTTTGTCCTATCTCACTCTGGCAGGGCTATCGGTGGGCCTTGTCGTTTGACGAGGAGCGATATAGGTGTTACCAGTAAGTAACATCTGAAAGTTACAGACCGGTAACACCCTAGTCAAGAGGTGACCTCGGTTTTTTTGGAAACGACGAAAGGAGAGCATGATGACTGACGGCGTTGCGGAACGTTCCCGCCCCCGGGATCGGATCCTGGAAACGGCGCAGGACATGTTCCACAAGCACGGAATCAAGGGTGTGGGCGTCGACGCCATCACGGAGGCTGCCGGCACCAACAAGATGACGCTCTATCGTCACTTCGAATCCAAGGACGATCTGATCATCGAATGCCTGCGCGCCACAGCGGCGAAGGCTTCAAGGATATGGGACGAGTTCGAGGCCGAGCATCCCGGCGACAAGCTCGCGCAGTTGCATGCCTGGGTCCGCAAGGCTTCGGAGCTGCTCAGCGCCGACAGTCGCGGCTGCGACATGGCCAATGCCGCCGTCGAGCTCACCGAGACCGATCACCCGGCACGGCGCGTCATCAAGGAACTGAAGGAAGCCCAGCGCGAAAAGCTGGTTGCGCTCTGCCGCGATGCCGGCATCGGCCAGGCCGAGCTGCTCGCCGATACGCTATCGCTGCTGCTCGAAGGCGCGCGCGTCTCGATGCAGAGCGTTGGCGCCGAGGGCCCGAGCGCGCAGTTCGTGCGCATGGCCGAAAGCCTGATCGCCTCGTTCCGGGCACGCTGACCACATCCCTCATCCGCCCCTTCGGGCCACCTTTCTCCCCGAGGGGAGCAGAGGTTTGGGGCGGCACCAACGATCTCCTCTTCCCTCGGGGAGAAGTCGAATTCCCCGAATTGCAAGGCAATACCCGGGTGAGGGGCGCTCCGCCTAAGTGCAGGCAAAGAAAAAGCCCGCTGCCGGGAGGAGGAGGCAGCGGGCTTCGATTTCGAATACGGCGCGGGAGGAGGAGCACCGCATTCAGCGCCGGTGTCTGGGAGGAGGAAGACATCCGACGCCGCAATAATTACGATTTGCCCAACCATTCGGCAACTGCGAAACGTGCATAGCTGGTGTGCAGATTTGCCGGATCAATCGTCTGACAAATCGGTGAGGCGACGGCAATGATGCCATTCGCGCCTACTGCACCGGCACGTTTTCCTTCATGATCAGCCGGGGCTCGATGAATTTTTTGGTCAGGTACGGCGCCGACGAGGCGATCGAGCCGAGCAGGCGGATCACTGCTTGCTCGGCAATCAGTCGCGCGTTCTGGTCGATGACCACGTCGGCGAGATCGTCGACCAGATAGCGGCGTGTTTCCCTGGTCAGGTCATGGCAGATGAAGACGGGCTTTCTGCGCGGCTTGGCCTCGAGCAACGCCTTGGCCACGCCGGAGCGTCCGGCGCCGACGCAGTAGATGCCGAGCAGTTCCGGTTCGTTGTGCAAGGCCTTCATGGTCGCGCTGTAGCTGGCGTCGGGCTCGTCGTTGATCTCGACGGCGCTGGAGACGGTGAGATTGGGGAACTCTTCTGCGAGCACCGAGCGGAAACCCATCTCGCGCTCCTCGTGGCCGCGATAGGAGCGCGAGCCGACGACCATCGCGAGGTGCCCGATCCGGCCGCCAAGGAAGCGGCCCATCAGCAGCGCCGCCGTGCGTCCGGCAACCCGGTTGTCGATGCCGACATACGCCGAGCGAGGGGCCGCCGGCACATCGGAAACCAGCGTCACCAGCCGGATGCCGGCCTCGACCAGCTCGCGCAAAATGTTGCGCGTGCGCGGATGGTCGACGGCGATGACGCCGACGCCATTGGCCTTGAGCGAGAGGTTCTCGATCGCGCCCTGCAGCGCGCCCGGCGAGATCCCGGCGAGATTGTGGATGCGGCAGGAGGCGACCAGCGGCAGGCGCGCGGCATAGTCCTCGATATGATGGGCAAGGTCGGCCATGAAGGCGTTGCTGCCGATCGGCAGGAAGAATTCGAGATGCGCCGGCTTCGACGGCAGCACGACTTGATCGAGCGTCGGCAGATAGCCGAGCTGCTTTGCCGCCTCCAAGACGCGCTGCCGGTTCGCCGCGCTTGCGCCTGGCCTGTTGTTGAGCACTCGGTCTACCGTCGCGGTCGACAGGCCGCAGCTTCTGGCGATGTCGGCTACGGTCGCTTTCATGGGTCCGGTCATGGGATAGGATCGAGCCCCAGTCAAAAATCAAGGTCAGGCCAAATCAGCCATGCGGCTGCGGGCCGTCGGAAATCGCATCGCGGATCTCCTTGTCCGACATGCCGGTGATGACGCGTTCGACGTCCGCCACGGTGGTCTTCTTCGGATCGATATCATCGGCCACCACCTTGCCGCGGCGCATCACCACGATGCGGTCGACGACCTGGAACACATGGTGGATGTTGTGGGCTATGAAGATGCAGGAGTGGCCGGAATCGCGGGCGCCGCGCACGAAGCTCAACACCCCTTGCGTCTCGGCAACGCCGAGATTGTTGGTCGGCTCGTCGAGGATGATGAGGTCGCTGTCGAAATGCATGGCGCGCGCGATCGCCACTGCTTGCCGCTCGCCGCCTGATAGCGAGCCGATCGGCGTCGTCGGCGGGATGTTTTTGGAGATGCCGACCTGCTTGAGCAGGTCGCGCGCCACCGTGTTCATCGCCTCCTGGTCCATGCGGTTGAGGAAACGCGGCGGTTTGATCGGCTCGCGCCCCAGGAACAGGTTGCGGGCGATCGACAGCTGCGTGACAAGCGCGGAGTCCTGATAGATCGTCTCGATACCTTCAGCGATCGCGTCGCTGGTGCTGCGGAAATTCACCTTCTTGCCGCGCACGAAAATGTTGCCGCTGGTGAGCGGCACCGCGCCCGACAGCACCTTGATCAGCGTCGATTTGCCGGCGCCGTTGTCGCCGAGCAGGCCGACGATCTCCTTTTCGTTGACGTGGAAGTTGGCGTCCACCAGCGCCTGTACGCGCCCATAAGACTTGCGGATGTTCGTCATGCGGATCAGAGGCTCGGCCATCGTCTTCAAGTCCCTGCCTGGTGCCGGCGTTCGAGCCATGAGTGCAGCGCCATCATCCCGAGGATGATCGCGCCAATGAAGATGTTGTAGGCGAGTCCCGGCACGCCGATCAGCACGATGCCGTTGCGCATAACGCGCAGGATCAGGATGCCGAGCACCGTGCCGATAATGGTGCCGCGGCCGCCGGTCAGCGCCGTGCCGCCGATGACCACCATGGCGATGACCTCGAGCTCGTAGCCGGTGCCGCTGTTCGGATTGGCGGCCGAGGTGCGCAGCGACGAGATCACGCCGGCGAGCGAGGCCATCACCGCCGACAGGATGAACAGGCCGATCTTGACCCGGCTGACATTGACGCCGCGGGCGCGCGCCGCGTTGGGATTCCCGCCGGCCGCCTGGATCCAGTTGCCGGTCCGGCTTTGCGTCAGCACATAACCGAGCGCGATCGCGGCGCCGATGAACCAGAACAGCGAGGCATAGATGCGGAACGGGCCGATGTAGAAGTCGCCGACCAGGATGTCCGCCAGCCAGCTGCCTTCGGCGCTCCAGGTGCGCTGCGGAAAGCCGTCGGTGACGAAAAGTGCGGTGCCGCGCACGACGAGCAGCATGCCGAGCGTGACCAGGAAGGACGGGATCTTGAGCTGCGTGACGAACCAGCCATTGACAAGCCCGATCAAGGCCGCGACCACCAGCGCGATGGCTAAGCCCATCTCCAGCGAGGTGACCCCGCCATTGAACAGCGTCCACATCAGCACCGGCGAGAAGCCGAACAGCGAGCCGACCGAGAGGTCGAATTCGCCCGACGTCATCAGCAAGGTCATCGCCAACGCGATCAGCCCAAGCTCGACGGTGAAGGCGAGGATGTTCGAGATGTTCTGCGGCGACAGGAAATCCGGATTGATGCCCCAGAAGATGACGAGTTCGACGATCAGCAGCACCAGCGGCCCGAATTCCGGCCGCGCGATGAAACTTTGGATGAAGGAACGGTTTTCCATTGGGCCCGCGATGTGAACGATTGGCGAGCCCGCTGCGATCAGTCAGGACTCGATGGTCCAGGAAGCGATCGCGGCCCGAAAGCCGCGACCGTTAATGTCAGGTCTTACTTGCCGGACAGGATCTTGTCATAAACGCCGGCGGTATCCTTTTCATAGAGCGCGCCGGTGATGACGTTGAAGCCCGGAGGAATGCCCGCAGACGCCATCGCCGCCATCGAAAGCGCGATGTAGCTGGTCGCCTGCGGGTCCTGCCACTGCGCGGCGTTGACATAGCCGTTCAGCACTTCCTGGGTGGTGTCGAGCGAGTTGCCCCAGCCGACAACTGGGATCTCGCCCGGCTTGACGCCGACCTGGTCGAAGACGCGTTTGACCGAGCCTGTGACGAGGTCGCCGAGGCCGATGATCGCCTTCACCTTGCCCTTGTGGGCGGTGAGATAGTCCACCATGCGGTTGATCACTTCGGCCTGGTCGAGCGTCGCCTCGGTCACCTCATAGGTGATGCCAAGCGGCTCGAACACGCTCTTGATGCCTTCCTCTTCCTGCACGCCATAGGTGGCGCCGGGCACCTCGACCGGCATCCATACGAAGTCGCCCTTCTTCACCAGGCCCTTGTCGACCAGATACTGCGCCCAGTGCTTGCCGAAGGTGACGTTGTCGCCGCCGACATAGGCGTTGAAGTTGGCCTTCGGGTCGGGCGTGTTGAAGTTGATGATCGGAATGTTGGCTGCACGGGCCTCCTTGACGATCTCGACGAGGCTGCCCGGATCGGGGCTGGTGGTGACGATGCCGTCGGCCTTGGCCGAGATGGCGGCGCGAACAGCCTCCTGCTGCGAGGCAACGTCGCCATTGTGGAACGAGGTGTTCACCTTGTTGCCGGTGTCGGTCGCCCATTGCTTGGCACCGGCCAGGAAGTAGGTCCAGACCGGATCGGCCGGGCCGCCATGCGAAATCCAGTAGAAGGTCTTGGCCTCGGCCATCGCCGGAATGGCGATTGCCGCGATCAAGCCAAGCACGAACAGTCTCAGCCTCGAAAGCATCGATTTCCTCCCATGTTGAAAACCACCTCCACATCAGGCGCGATGCGGTCCTCAAGGGTCGCATCTTCCTGCCCGCGCCGACCGGACGCCTCTAGAGCATTCCCTTTTTCGGCCGCTGGCAAGCCTCGATCGTCAATGGATGTTGGCACAGCTCCGCACGCCATCAGCAATCCCATCAGATTGCATCAGTTACCGTGATATTTTCCCGGCAAACGCCGCTGCGCTCATCAGCCTCCAGTGATGAGCAAGCGTATGCCGTTGTGATCCGCTGCTAGATCAGACCGGCTCTGGCGAGGTCGCGCATCAGGTGGCTGGCGCCGTAGGTCCAGGGCGGGCAGTCGGGCGACAGGCGCACCCGGTTGGTCAGCGCGCCCAACTTTTCCGACGAGATGGTGACGGTGTCGCCGACCTTGTGCGTAAAACCCTTGCCCTTTTCGCCGCGATCCTTCGACGGCACGAACATGGTGCCGAGATAGAGCGCCAGCCCGTCCGGGTACTGGTGATGCGGTCCTATCGCGGCTTTGACCAGCTCTTCCGGCGAGCGGCTGATCTCGGCCATCGAGCTTGCGCCCTCCAGCGAAAAACCGTCCTCGCCCTCGACGCTTAGCCGCACCGTGGCGCGCTTCACGTCGGCGATGGAAAAGGTCTCGTCGAAGAGCCGGATGAAAGGTCCAAGCGAGGCGGAAGCATTGTTGTCCTTGGCCTTGCCGAGCAGCAGCGCCGAGCGTCCTTCGACATCGCGCAGATTGACATCGTTGCCGAGCGTGGCGCCGACGATGCGGCCTAAGCTGTCGGCGATCATCGCGATCTCCGGCTCCGGATTGTTCCAGGTGGAGACCGGATGCAGCCCGACATCGGCGCCGAAGCCGACGGAGGCCATCGGCTGGCATTTGGTGAAGATCTCGGCATCGGGGCCGATGCCAACTTCCAGATATTGCGACCAGACGCCGCGCGAAATCAGCTTGGCCTTGATCTCCATCGCTTCCGGCGAGCCTGGCTTGAGCTTGGAGAGATCATGGCCGATCAGCCCGGCGATGTCGGCGCGGATGGCGTCGGCCTTTTCCGCGGAGCCGCGCGCCTGCTCCTCGATGACGCGCTCGAGCAGGCTGACGACGAAGGTGACGCCGGAAGCCTTCACCGCCTGCAGGTCGACGGGGGAGAGCAGGATCGGCTTCTTGGCGTCGCGCTGAGACTCGAAGCTGTTGGTTGCGATGTCTTCCAGCGCGCCGATTGCCTCGCCGCGGGCCGAGCGCACGTAGGCGGCCGGGTCCTTCAGCTCGCAGAGGTCGCGCACGGTAGGCGCCGCGCTCGACGTGATGTCGATGACCTCGCCTGCGCGCACGGTGACCACCAGCGGATGGGAGGCTTCGCTGGTCCTGGCGCGGCCGACGAAAAGGCCGTCGCCAGGGAGGCGGGTTAAATCGGTCATGGTCTTCTGTCCTCTCGATTGTCGCGCGGCACTTTCCCCGCATTTAATGCAAACGTCTATCCCATCGATGGCGAGGTTATGAGCCAATGGCATGCTGTCACATAGCCAAGCGCGGACTGGCCCATCGGGTCCTCTTTCAAATTCATGAAATCAGCAATAGGACTTTCACGAGCCTCCAGCGCCTCAGGTGACCAATTGCCCACCTTTTCCGATCCGATCTGGCAAAAGCCTCCAACAGCTCCGGCGTTCCAGTCAGAGCTGTCGAGCGACGGCACGCTCGATGCGGTGATCGTCGGCGGCGGCATCATGGGTCTGTCGACCGCCTTGCACGCGGCAAGCGCCGGTCTTTCCGTCCAGGTGCTGGATGCCGGCGCGATCGGGCAGGGCGCGTCGGGCTTGAACGGCGGCCAGGTCATTCCCGGCCTCAAATATGATCCCGAATGGCTGATCGAGCACTTTGGCAAGGAGCGCGGCGAGGCCCTCGTCGACTTCGCCGCCTCGACGGCCGACGCGGTGTTCCATGTGATCCGTGACGAGAAGCTTGCGGTGCCGTTCACGCGGAAGGGCTGGATCCAGGCCGCGCACACCGAGACCGCGCTGAAGGCGGCGGCGAACCGGGATCGGCAATGGCGGGCGCGTGGCGCCGACGTCAAGCTGCTCGACCGGGCCGAGATCGCCGCGATGACCGGCGCCAAGGGCTATCTTGGCGGCTGGCTCGACCGCCGCGCCGGCGTCATCGATCCGCTGTCCTACACGCTCGAGCTTGCCCGCGTCGCCTCTGCCGTCGGCGCCGGGATCGCCGAGCAGCAGCGGGTGGTGAGGCTCACCAAGGAAGCCGGCGTCTGGCGGGTCTCCACGCAAGGCGGCGCCGAACTGCGCGCGACGAGGGTCGTACTCGCCACCAACGCCTATACGGATGGCCTGCTGCCCGGCCTCGCGCAAACAATCGTGCCGCTGCATTCCTTCCAGATCGCCACGGCACCGCTGCCGGCGGAGCTTGCCGCAAGCATCCTGCCCGGCGGGCAAGCCGTTTCCGATTCCCGCCGCATCTTGATCTATTACCGCAAGAGCCCTGATGGCCGGATGGTGTTGGGTGGACGCGGCCGCATGGCCCTGCCTTCAAGCGCGGCCGACTGGGCGCATTGCGAACGCGCGCTGCTGCGCCTCTATCCGGCGCTTTCCGGCATCGCCATCGAAAAGCGCTGGTTCGGTCGTGTGGCGATGACCCCGGATCATCTCCCGCACCTGCATGAGCCGGAAAAGGACCTGCTTGCCGTGGTCGGTTGCCAGGGCAGGGGCGTCGGGCTGATGAGCGCGCTGGGCAAGCGCATTGCGGGTTACCTCGCGACCGGCGACGTCAGTCAATTGCCTTTCCCGCTGTCGCCGATCCGGCCGATCCCGTTCCACGCCTTCCGCCAGGTCGGCGTTGCCGCCACCATCGCCTGGTATCGGATGCTGGATGCCCTCGAGCGCTGAAGTTGAACGCGGCAGCGCATCACCGATTTAGCTTGACAGTTTCATGAATATGAAAAATCATTAGCTGATTTCAAAAATCCGATGGGCAGCTAGCAGATGTCCACCATCGTTGCAGCGCGGCCATCGCCGGAAACCCGCATCTCGCCGGTCTTCCGCTTTGCCATGCTGTTGCCCGGCGGGCTGGTCACTTTCTTCCTCATCCTCTTTGCCCTCGGCCTGGTGCTCTTCCTTGCCTTCAGGAGCAACGACGGCTCGCTGCTCGGCGCCGGCCTGACGGCGGCAAACTTCGTAACTGTGGCCACCGATCCGCTCTACTGGACGGTGACGCTGCGCTCGCTGGTCATCGCCGGCCTGGTGACGCTCGCCACCGTCGCTACTGCATATCCGGTCGCCTACTACCTCGCCTTCCATGCCGGCCGCCGGCGCAACCTGCTGCTCTTCCTGGTCACGCTGCCGTTCTGGACCAGCTACCTTTTGCGCGTCTTTGCCTGGAAGATCGTGCTTGCCTACAACGGCGTGCTGAACTCGGCTTTCATCGAAAGCGGTCTCTGGTCGGAGCCGACGCTCGCCTTCCTCAACACGCCGGCGGCGGTGGTGGTGACGCTTGCGCACGCCTACGCGCCTTTCGCCATCCTGCCCATCTACGTGGCGCTGGATACCATCCCGAAATCGCTGCTCGAAGCCGCCTCCGATCTCGGCGCGCGCCCGTTCACGTCGTTCCGCCGCGTCGTGCTGCCCAATTCGATGCCGGGCGTACTGGCGGCGGCTCTCGTCGTCTTCGTGCCGACCGTCGGCGACTATGTCACGCCGGCTATGGTCGGCGGCCCGGCCAGCACCATGATCGGCACGCTGATCCAGTCGCAATTCGGCAAGGCCAATGACTGGCCGTTCGGCGCGGCCCTCTCGGTCTGCGTCATGCTGGTCATCCTGTGCGTGGTCCTGGTCGCGCGCGGCGCCGACCGCCGGTTTGGCAGCCGCACATGAGCGCGGCGCGCAAAGAGGCAAATGCGGGCGGCCGCTGGCTCGGCCTCTATGTGCTTGCCTATCTCGTCTTCCTCTATCTGCCTATCCTTTTGATCCCGCTGTTTTCCTTCAACGATTCCATCCAGGCGGCGTTTCCGCTGCAGGGCTTCACGCTCGGTTGGTACGAGACCCTCTACGGCAATCCGGCGCTCTCCGGCGCTTTGGCCAACAGTCTCGTCATCGGTGTCGTTGCTGCCTCGGGGGCAACGCTATGCGGCATCACCGTTTCCTATATGGACCTCTACGGCCGCTCGCCGCTCGCGGCTACGATCAGTGCCATAGCCCGGCTGCCGATCCTGATCCCCGGCGTCATCGTCGGCATCTCGCTCTTGATTCTGGTCAATCTCATTGGCCTCGGCCCGTCGCGCGTCGCAATTGTGCTCGGCCATATCCTGGTGGCGCTGCCGACGACGGTGGTGGTGATGCGCAGCCGATTCGCGGCGATCCCAAAGACCATTCGCGAGGCGGCGCTCGACCTTGGGGCGTCGGACTGGACAACGTTCCGGCGCGTCATGCTTCCGCTCAGCCTGCCGGCGGTGCTGTCGGCCTTCATGCTCGCCTTCCTGACCTCCTTCGACGAGTTCATCGTCGTCTTCTTCCTCGCCGGCACCGAGCCGACGCTGCCGCTCTACATCTGGAGCCAACTGCGCTTCCCGCGTTCGCTGCCGACGGTGATGGCGCTCGGAACGGTGATCCTGGCCGTGTCCTTCGTCATCGCCACCCTCGCCGAGATCCTGCGCCATCGCGGCCTCGGCGCCGCGCGCCGCAATCCAGCCTGAACCACAACAAGAAAGAGGAGAACGAAAATGACAGTCCACCTGAAATCGATCACGGGATACAAAGCCCGCGCGGGCCTAGCCGCACTCGCCCTGGCGCTGTCGTCGACCGTCGCTTTGGCTGCCGACAAGCTGCAATATTTCACCTGGTCGGGCTACGAGCTGCCCGACTTCAACAAGAGCTTCCTCACCGCGCATCCGGACGGCGTCGAGGCCACGATCTTCGGCGATGACGACGATGCCTTCACCAAGGTCAAGGCCGGCTTCCGGCCCGACATCGCCCATCCCTGCTACGACAAGGTGGCGCGCTGGAACAAGGAAGGCCTGCTGCAGCCGGTCGACACCAAGCGCATCAAGAACTGGGATTCGATCTTTCCGGTGTTCAAGAACCTGCCCGACCTGCAGGCCGGCGACGGCAAGGTCTGGATGGTGCCGTGGGACTGGGGCAACACCTCGATCCTATACCGCACCGATCTGGTCAAGAACCCCGAGGCGAGCTGGAACCTTTTGTGGGACAAGCAATATGCCGGCCGCATGGCGACCATCGACGCCGTGCATGACACGCCGATCGTCGCGGCACTTCTGGCAGGCGTGAACCCCTTCGACATGACGCCGGAGCAGATGGAAAAAGTCGCGGCGAAACTGCGCGAGCAGCGGCCGCTGCTGTCGAGCTACACCACCGACATGACCTCGGTCGAGCAGGCGCTGGCCAGCGGCCAGTTGGTCGCCGCCATGACCTGGAACGCGTCGGCCACGTCGCTCAAGAAGCAGGGCGTGCCGGTCGAGTTCATGAAGCCGAAGGAAGGCATGCTCACCTGGGCCTGCGGCTTCGTCATGCTGAAGAACGCCAAGAACGTCGATCTCGCCTATGACTTCATCAACAGCCGGCTCGACGCCGATTCGGGCAAGTACCTCATCCAGTCCTACGGCTATGGCAGCTCGCTTTCGACCGCCTTCGCCGGCGTGTCGAAAGACGAGCTGGACAAGCTGCAGCTGCCGGCGGATCCCGACGTGATGCTGAAGAGCACGATCTTCACCGGACCGATGAAGCAGAACGACGACGTCGCCAAGATGTTCGAGAAGGTGAAAGCCGGCGGCTGAGCGCACTTGCCTTCTCCCCCTGTGGGAGAAGGTGGATCGGCGCGCAGCGCCGAGACGGATCAGGGGTGATCCAGGGAACGCCGACGTCTCACTTCGCTGGAGCACTCCTCATCCGTCGCCTTCGGCGACACCTTCCCCCACAAGGGGGGAAGGGGGGCCTGGCGGCGCTGCGCCGCACCGGTGGAAAGACAACAAGGACTATTTGATGGACATTGTTGACGAAGCAAAACCGAAGGACGATGCCGACGTGCGTGTCGGCCGGCGCGTGCGGGCGCTGAGGCTCGAGCGCAAGCTGTCGCTGGCCGAGCTCGCCGCCAAGGCCGGCATATCGATCGGCGCGCTCAGCCAGATCGAGCGCGGCATGTCCTCGCTGCGCGTCAAGGTGATCTGGCCGCTGGCCGCCGCCCTCGACATCGAGCCCTCGGCCCTGATCGCCGACGGCGATGAAGCGGTCAACGACCTCTATTGCGTGCGCGCCGACAAGCGGCGCGCAATCCCGGTCAAGTCCGAGGGCATCGCCAAGGCGCTGCTGTCGCCGCCCGCCGCCACACTCACCGGAATGCTGGTGACGGTCGAGGCCGGCGGCGGCACCGCCGAAGCTTATGCCCATGCCGGCCACGAATTCGGCTTCGTGATGACGGGCGAGGTCGAGCTGGTGGTTGACGCCACGGCCTATGTGCTGAAGGCCGGCGACAGCTTTGGCTTCAAGAGCACGCTGCTGCATGCCTTCCGCAATCCGGGCGCCGAGCGCTGCCAGATTCTGTGGGTCAACACGACAAAACCCTCCGAGGTGCGCGATGGCGCCTGACGCGCTCGTTCGTCTAGAGAACGTCTCGAAGGTCTTCCCGGGCGGCGTGGTCGGGCTCGATGCGGTCGATCTCGACATTGCGGCGGGCGAGTTCCTGACCCTGCTCGGCCCCTCAGGCTGCGGCAAGACGACGAGCCTGCGCGTCATCGCCGGCTTCGAGAGCCCGACCCGCGGCAAAGTGCTGCTCGAAGGCGGTGACATCACCGGTCTGAGGCCCTTCGACCGTCCGGTCAACACCGTCTTTCAGGACTATGCGCTGTTCCCGCATATGGACGTCGCGGCGAACGTCGGCTTCGGCCTCTCGCTGCGCAAACTGTCCGGTACCGAGCAGGCCAAGCGCGTCGGTCAGGCGCTTGACATGGTCGGCCTAGCCGACAAGCTGCGCGCCCGCATCTCCGAACTGTCGGGCGGTCAGCGCCAGCGCCTCGCGCTTGCCCGCGCCATCGTCTGCGAGCCGCGTGTGCTCTTGCTCGACGAGCCGCTGTCGGCCCTCGACGCGCATCTGCGCGAGCAGATGCAGGTCGAGCTCAAGCGGCTTCAGTCCCGGCTCGGCACCACCTTCGTCATGGTCACGCACGACCAGACCGAGGCGCTGTCGATTTCCGACCGCATCGTCGTCATGAACAAAGGCCGTATCGAGCAGATCGCGCCGCCCGCGACGCTTTACGACCGTCCGGCGACCCGCTTCGTCGCCTCGTTCATCGGCACGATGAATCTCCTGCAGTCACGCTTTGTCGGGCGCGACGGCGAGCGGCTGCGCTTTACCGCCGGCGAGCTGCCGCTGGTGGCCATACCGGAAACCGGCGAGATACCGGCTGTCGGCGACGCACGAACCATCGGCGTTCGTCCGGAGGATCTTGTGGCGGCCACCGAGGCCGCCGAAGGCACCGCGCCGGCCCGTGTGAGTGGCATCGTCTTCCACGGTCGCACGCTGCGCCTTCACGCCGAACTGGGGCAGGGGACTGCAATCGTCATCGATGCCCCACGCCGCGCCGACGGTTTTCGATTCAGCATCGGCGACGTAGCGCACATCAGCCTGCGGCGTGGCGCCAACTGCCCTGTGCTCTCGAACTGATCGCCGGCCTCACGAAGCCTTGGCGAAAAAGCCCTGATAATCGGACTTGGCCTGCAGCAGGCGCAGGATGTTCTCGCGCGAGCCGCGCACATGCGCGCGAGCGCGCTCGCCGGCCAAAGCGACATCACCGGCGCAGATCGCGTCGACGATGCCCGTATGCTCCTCGCGGGTGAGCTTCCACTCGTCCAGCCACAGAAGCTCGGTCCACACATATTGCTGGCATTTGTCGAGGATGCCGCAAAGCATGCCGTGCAGCATCTCGTTGCCGCTGATCTCGGCGATCACCCGGTGCAGATCGATGCCGACCTGCAGCTCCTCGAATTTCTCTCGTGTGCTGCGGTCGGGGATTGCCGCCAGCCGTTCGCATTCGGCGAGCATGTCGCGCAGCCGCGCCTTGTCGGCGGCGGTCGCGTTCGCCGCTGCCAGCTCGGTCGCGCGCCCGTCGAGCAGCTCGCGAATGTCGAAGGCCTCGCGGAACATGGTCAGGTTGAACTCGGCAACAATATAGCCCTGGCGCGGACGTCCGATCACCAGGCCGTCGCGCTCGAGACGGTTGAAGGCTTCGCGCACCGGCGTGCGGCTCACCTTCAGGCGCTCGGCGATCTCGTTCTCGGTCACGCGGCCGCCTGGCGGGATCTGGCCGGTGATGATCAACGCCTTCAGCTTCTCGAACACCGAATCGCGCAGCGTGTTCTTTCTCTCCTTGCTCAAGCGTCCCGCCTCCAACGGTCAGTCACGGATTCGCAGTCTAGTGCCTTTTGGCTCCTGCTTGAAACAGGGCCGTATCAAACGCTCCCGCCCCGAAGCCTCAACTCATCGCCGCCCAAAAAACGCTCGGCACATGTTGACATCGGCTTCCGGAGAATTACACTCAAAATTGTATACAAATTCGCATACCAAATCAACGATAATGGGAACACCGGTTGGAGAAGCGAAAATGACGAAGAGACTTTGCATTCACGGTCTGGCCGTAGCCGGCCTGCTGGCCTCGGCCGCCGTTCCGGCCTCGGCCGCCGACACCATCACCGTCGCCTCATGGGGCGGCACCTATCAGGAGGCACAGACCAAGGCCTTCTTCGATCCGACGGCCAAGGAACTCGGCATCACCATCAAGCAGGACACCACCAACGGCCTCGACGACGTGCGCCTGCAGGTCACCGGCAATGCGGTGAAATGGGACATCACCGAGCTTGGCGCCGACGAATGCGCGCGCGGTTCCAAGGAGGGCCTGTTCGAAAAGCTCGACTACAACGTCATCGACAAGAGCGGCATCAACCCGAAGCTCGTCCATGACGACTGGGTCGGCATCTCCTACACGTCCGTCGTGCTGATCTACCGGACCGATGTTTTCGGCGACAAGGGACCGAAGACCTGGGCCGATTTCTGGGACGTGGAAAAGTTCCCGGGCCGGCGGGCGCTCTCCGGCAGCCAGGCGACGGAGACACTGAGCGTCGCGGCGCTCGCCAAAGGCACTCCGATCGACAAGGTCTATCCGGTCGACATCGACGGCGCGCTGCAATCCGTCGACAAGGTCAAGGGTCACATCGACGCTTGGTGGACCTCGGGCGCGCAGGCCATGCAGCTCGTCAAGGACGGTGAGGTCGATATGGCGAGCATCTGGAACGGCCGCGCCGGCACCCTGAGGAAGGAAGGCGCACCTGTCAGCTTCTCCTTCGACCAGGGTGTGCTTACCGCCGACTGCATGGTCATCCCGAAGGGCTCGAAGAACAAGGACCTCGCGATGAAAGCGCTGGCCAAGTTCGTCAGCCCCGACCTCCAGGCCAATCTGCCGCTCTATGTCGACAACGGCCCGGCCAACGAGAAGGCCTTCGAGACCGGCAAGATCCCGCAGGAGCGCATCAAGGACATCAACTCCGCGCCCGATAACGTCAAGAAGCAGGTGCTTCAGGATCCCGAGTTCTGGCGCGACAACCTCGTCGAGGCGACCGAGAAGTTCAACAACCTGATCCAGCAATAACGACTGCGGGGCGGAGCGGCGCGCCGAGGCGCTGCTCCCCCGCTATCAATGATCCGGAGTTGAAGGAGATGCTCTTGTCTCTTGCGCCGTCAGCGCTCCCCATCGGCATCCATGGTATCGAGAAGCGCTTCGGGGCGCTCTCCATCCTGAGCGATCTCAGCCTCGATGTCGCGGCCGGTGAATTCCTGACGCTGCTCGGTCCGTCGGGGTCGGGAAAGACCACGCTGCTGATGATCCTGGCCGGATTTGTGCGAGCCAATGCCGGCTCGATCAAGGTCGGCGGCGAGGAGATCATCACCATGCCGCCACACAAGCGCAACATCGGCATGGTGTTCCAGAACTATGCGCTATTTCCCCACATGAACGTCTTCCACAACATCGCCTTTCCGCTGAAGCAGCGGCGCGTATCGGCGGCGGAAACGGCCGAGCGTGTCGAGCGGGCGCTGGACCTGGTGCAGCTGAAAGGTCTCGGCGAGCGCCGCGTCGACCAGCTTTCCGGCGGCCAGCGCCAGCGCGTGGCTTTGGCCCGTGCCATCGTCTTCGAGCCGCGCATCGTGCTGATGGACGAGCCGCTGTCGGCGCTCGACAAAGGCTTACGCGAGCACATGCAGATCGAACTGCGCAACCTGCATCGGCGGCTCGGCATGACGACGGTCTACGTCACGCATGACCAGCGCGAGGCGATCACCATGTCCGATCGCATTGCGGTCATGAATGCCGGGCGCATCGAGCAGATCGACCAGCCCGAGGTGCTCTACGCCCGGCCTAAGACGAAGTTCGTCGCCGGCTTCATCGGCGAATCCAATTTCATCCCGGTCGAATGCCGCAACGGCAGCGTCTGGTATGAGGATCGGAAGCTGCGCATGAATGACCCGGCGCCGTCCGCCGGTCGGCACTTGATGGTGGTGCGGCCGGAGAAATTGCGGCTGCTCGCCGACGCGGATCAGGCACGTCCCGTCAACGCGCTGCCGGCAACGGTCGGCGATGTCATCTATCAGGGCGACAGCTTCATCTGCTACGCGACGCTTCGCGACGGCCGCCAGGTGACGCTGCGCGACTATTGTCGCAGCGACGTGCTGGCGAAGCTGCCGGCGCCGGGCGAGCCGATCACGCTCGGCATCGATGCCCAGGACGTCGTGCTGGTGACGGATCAATGAGCATCGGGTCCGCCAGTCTTGGTCACGCCGTCCGGCAGGACGGGGAACTCAACGCCAGGGCGTTGCGCTCGGATGCCAGGCGCCAGGCGCTGGGACTGCTGGCACTGCTGTCGCCCGGGCTGTTCTTAGTCTTTGCCGTCATTATTGTGCCGATCGGCTGGCTGTTCTGGCTGTCGCTGTTCGACGAGAGCGGCCAGCTCAGCCTCGCCAATTACGCGCGCTTCTTCGAGCAGGCGTCCTACATCAAGACCTTCGCGACCACCTTCAAGGTTGCCTTTGTTGTCACCGGCGCCTGCGTGCTGTTCGGCTACCCGCTGGCCTATATGCTGTCACAGCTGCCGCGTCGCGCCGCCTCGATCTGCCTGATCTTCGTCATCCTGCCGTTCTGGACCTCGGTGCTGGTGCGCACCTATGCCTGGCTGGTCATTTTGCAGCGCAAGGGGCTGATCAACAATTGGCTGATCGATCTCGGCGTGATCGGCCAGCCGCTGCCGCTCGCCAACAATTTCGCCGGCGTCGTCATCGGCATGACCCACATCATGCTGCCCTTCCTGGTGCTGCCGCTCTATGCTTCGATGAAGACCATCGATGTCGACTGCCTGCGCGCCGGCATGAATCTCGGCGCCAGCCCCGCCGCCACCTTCCGGCAGATCTTTTTCCCGCTATCGCTGCCGGGCCTCGCCTCTGGCGTGGTCATCGTCTTCGTGCTTTGCCTCGGCTTTTTCGTCACGCCGGCGCTGATGGGCGGCGGCAAGGTCATCATGTGGGCGATGCGCATGGAGCAGGCGACCAGCCTCTACTCGAACTGGGGCGCGGGTGCTGCGCTCGGCGTCGTGCTGCTTGCCGTCACGCTGGCGCTGCTCGGCTTGTTCCAGTGGCTGCTCGGCGCGCGCGCCACCGGCGTTTGGAGCCAGCGATGAGCGCGGAAAGCAGCCTGCCTATAACGCATTGGCAACGCCTCTGGCTCTATCTGCTCGGCGGCCTCGTCATGCTGTTTTTGATCGCGCCCTCGGTGATTATCGTCATCATGTCCTTCTCCGGCTCGACGCTGCTGCAGTTCCCGCCCGAGCACTGGTCGCTGCGCTGGTATGAGAGCTATTTCGGTTCCGTCGAATGGCGCGACGCAACCATTGTCTCGGTGAAGGTGGCGGTGATGACCGCGATCGTGGCGACGCCGCTCGGCACCGCAGCTGCCTATGCCATCAACGCCGGCACGCTCAGGCTGACCGGCGCCATCAATGCGCTGCTCACCGCGTCGCTGATCATTCCGGTCATCCTGATCGGCATCGGCACTTTCTTCCTCTATGCCCGCATCGGCCTCAACAACACGCTGACCGGCCTCGTCATCGCCCACACCGTCCAGGCTTTGCCGCTGGTCGTGCTCACCGTCCTGTCGGGGCTGCGCTCTTACGATATGAACCACGAGATGGTGGCGCGCAGCCTTGGCGCCGGCCGCTTCGCGGCCTTCTTCCAGGTGACCATGCCGCAGTTGCGCTTCTCGATCGTCTCGGGCGCGCTCTTTGCCTTCATCACCTCCTTCGACGAGGTGGTGGTGTCGCTCTTCATCTCGGGCGGTGAGACCACGACGCTGACGCGCCGCATGTTCAATGCATTGCGCGACCAGATCGATCCGACGATTGCCGCCATTTCGACTTGCCTGATCGTGCTATCGATCGTCTTGTTGTCCGCCGCCCAGCTTTTCGGCCGCGGACGTTGAGAATACAGGGATACCTCGAACAGAATGCGTGATTTCCAGTTTCCAGGCCGCTCACCGGTCCGCGCCACCGAAGCCATGGCCGCGACCTCGCATCCGCTCGCCACACTTGCCGCCATCGACATGTTGCGGTCCGGCGGCAATGCGATGGACGCCGCCGTCTGCGCCGCGGCCGTGCAAGCCGTGGTCGAGCCGCAGTCGACCGGTATCGGCGGCGACTGCTTCGTGCTCTATTGCCCGAAAGGCGAGGGCAATGTGATCGCCTTCAACGGCTCGGGCCGTGCGCCCAAGGCCGCTACGGTCGACTGGTATCTGGAGAGAGGTTTCAGCGAGCTGCCGAAGCAGGGCGCGCACGCGGTCACCATTCCCGGCGCCGTCGACGCCTGGTGCCGGCTGCTGGACGATCACGGCCGAAAGGGCATAGCCGAAGCGCTCGCACCCGCCATCCGCTATGCCGAAGAAGGCTACGTCGTGCACGACCGCGTCGCCTTTGACTGGGAGGATCCGGAAACCGACCTGTCGGCCGACGAAGTGGCGGCGCGCATTTTCCTGCCGGGCGGCAAGCCGCCAAAGCCCGGCGATGTGCATCGCCAGCCGGAACTGGCGGAAACGCTGCGCATCATCGCTAAGCGCGGCCGCGCCGGTTTCTACGAAGGCGCCGTTGCGGAAGACATCGTGGGCCGGCTTCGCCAACTCGGTGGCCTTCATACGCTGGACGATTTCGCCGCGACGAAGGGCGACTACAAGACGCCGGTCAGCACCTCCTATCGCGGTCATGACATCCACCAGATGCCGCCGAACAATCAGGGCCTGACCGCGCTATTGATGCTGAACGTGCTCGCCGGCTTCGATCTCGGCGCGCTTGACCCGAATGGCGCAGAGCGCCTGCATCTGGAGATCGAGGCCGGCCGGCTGGCCTATCGCGACCGCGACAACCTGCTCGCGGATCAGGATCACGTTGCGGTGCCGGTGAAGGAACTCCTCTCCATCGCCTATGCCGACCGGCTGCGCGCCGAGATCGAGCGGGAACGCGCCATGACGCATTTGCCGCGCGTCGTTTTGCCGGGCAGCGACACGGTCTACATCACCGTCGTCGACCGCGACCGGAACGCGGTGAGCTTCATCAACTCGACCTATTATTCCTTCGGCAGCGGCGTCGTCGGTCCGAAGACCGGCGTCGTGCTGCAGAACCGCGGCACTTCGTTCCGGCTCGATCCGAAGCATCCGAACGCAATAGCGCCGGGCAAGCGGCCGATGCACACGATCATGCCGGGCATGATGGTGAGGGACGGCCGTGCCGTGATGCCCTTCGGCGTCATGGGCGGCGGCTATCAGCCCTTCGGCCATGTCCATCTTTTGACCAACATGATCGACTTCGGCATGGATCCGCAGCAGGCCTTGGATGCGCCGCGCGTCTTTTACAATCACGACGTCGTGGAAGCCGAGCGAAGCGTGCGTCCCGATACGATCGAAGGCCTGCGCCGCCGCGGCCATCGTGTTGTCGAGCCAGACCATCCGCTCGGCGGCGGGCAGGCGGTGCTCATCGATTGGGAAAAAGGCACGCTGACCGGCGCCTCCGATCCGCGCAAGGACGGCTTGGCGCTCGGATATTGAGCAGCCCTTTGCTGGACATAGGCCGATCGTTCGAAACATAGTCTGGAACCATGACAACAAGCGAAAATCCCTTTGATCTTGCTCATCGCCTCGCGCCCGGCGCCGAAGACGCGCCAGCCATCGCCGCGCCCGACCGGACAGTCCTCTCGCATGGGGGGCTGCGCCGTCTGATCCAAGAGACCGTGACCCGGCTCAACACGCTCGGCATCGGCCGTGGCGACCGCGTTGCCATCGTGCTGCCGAACGGCCCGGAGATGGCAACGGCCTTCATCGCGGTCGCCGCCGCCGCGTCCACCGCGCCGCTCAATCCAGCCTACCGGGCCGACGAGCTCGATTTCTATCTCAGCGACATCGGCGTCAAGGCGATCCTTGTCGGCAAGGACGAGCAAGGACCCTCGGTCGAAGTTGCCGAACGCCTCGGCATTGCGGTGCTGCGGCTGGCGGTGCCTGAAGGCGCGCCGGCCGGCATCTTCACCATCGAGGGCGGCCCGGTCGGGCCGCCCTCGATGGTGAAGAT
>NZ_RZSF01000430.1:0-4606 GCF_004023325.1 Mesorhizobium sp. M1A.F.Ca.ET.072.01.1.1
CCTGCAACTGGGCACGGCGTTGGGGCTCGTCGGACAGCATGGCAATCGCCTCGCGCGCTGCCACGGCCATCAGCGGCGATGGCGCGGTGCCATAGATGAACGGACGGCAGCGGTTGACGAGATAGTCGCACAGTGTCCTTGGGCCCGTGACGAGGGCGCCAGATGCGCCGAGCGCCTTGCCGCATGTGTGCAGCGCGAGGACGTTGTCGCGCCCCTCGAAAGCGACGGCAAGGCCGCGGCCGTCGGGTCCCCAGGCGCCGGTAGCGTGCGCCTCGTCGACAACGATGAACGCCTCGTGCCGGTCGGCCAGCGCCACAAGGCTCTCCAAAGGCGCGCAGTCCCCACCCATGCTGTAGAGGCTTTCGACCGCGATCCAGACGCGCCCCATGCCGCCTTCAGTGCGCCAGCGAGCTATCGCGTCCTCGAAGGCGTCGAGGTCGTTGTGAGCGGCCAGAACGAACTCCGCGCGTCCGGCGCGCGCACCCTCGTGCATGCTGGCATGGGCCAGCTCGTCGAGGACGAGTAGGTCGCCCTTCTGCGGCAGCGTCGTCACAATAGCGAAATTGGCGATGTAGCCGCCGCCGAAGAAAAGTGCGCGCTCGGCCCCGAAAAACGCCGCAGCGTGAGCTTCCAATTGCTCATGCTCCGGCGCGTTGCCGCGCAGCAGCCGTGATCCTGTTGCGCCAACCGGCGTGCCGCGCGCGATCGAAGCCACAACCGCGTCGCCAAGCCTCTTGCAGGCGGCAAGCCCGAGATAGTCATTCGATGAGAAGTCGAGGCCGGCGCGCGGCGCCAGCCGCCGCAGCCGGTCCTTGCGCGCCAGTCCCTGCAAAGTCGCCTCGTAGCGGGCAAACAGTGCCTCGTTCACTGCGCCTCCGGTTCCATCCGCTCGATCCCCAGACGCCGGAACAGCAGCGTATCCTTGTCCTGGCCGGGATTGCCCGCAGTCAGCAGCGTGTCGCCGACGAAGATCGAATTGGCGCCGGCAAAAAAGCACAGCGCCTGCATCTCGTCGGTCATAGCGGTGCGACCGGCCGAAAGGCGGACATGCGATTTCGGCATCATGATGCGGGCGAGCGCGATCATGCGCACGAACTCGATCGGCTCGATAGGGCTGGCGTCGGCAAGTGGGGTGCCGGCGATCGGAATGAGCATGTTGATCGGAACGCTTTCTGGATGCTCCGGCAGATTGGCGAGCGTCACCAGCATGTTGATCCGGTCCACCGGCTCTTCGCCCATTCCGACAATCCCGCCGCAGCAGACCTTGATGCCGGATTGGCGCACGTTCTCGAGCGTATCCAGCCGATCGGCAAAGCTGCGCGTGCTGATGATCTCGCCGTAGTAGCGCTCCGACGTGTCGATATTGTGGTTGTAGTAGTCGAGCCCCGCCTCCTTCAGGCGACCGGCCTGCTCGAGATCGAGCATGCCGAGCGTCATGCAGGTCTCCATGCCGAGCGCCTTGACGCCTTCGACCATGGCGACCACCGCATCCATGTCGCGCGGCTTGGGATTGCGCCAGGCAGCACCCATGCAATAGCGGGTGGCGCCGGCATCGCGCGCCTTGGTCGCCTCAGCGATGACTTGCTTGACCTCCATCAGCTTCGAGGCCTTCAGGCCCGTTTCGTGATGCGCCGACTGGCTGCAATAGCCGCAATCCTCCGGGCAGCCGCCTGTCTTGATGCTGAGCAACCGGCTGAGCTGGATCTTGTTGGGATCGAAATTCTGGCGGTGAACGGTCTGCGCCAGGAAGAGCAGATTGTTGAAAGGTGCATCGTGAAGTGCCCGAGCCTTCTCTAGGGTCCACATACCGCCATCAGCGCATTGCGTCCGTGGCATCGTTTTAGCCGCATTGGTGTCGTGCATATCCGTCATGTTTCCTGGCACTTCGCATTGTCCTCGCGCTTCGAATGACCGTGGATCCCCGACCGTTTCGTTGGCCGATCACGGCGCGTAATAGTCCAGTCCGATGTCGAGAATTGGCGCGCTGTGGGTCAACCAGCCGACGGAGATAAGATCGATGCCAGTGGCCGCGATGGCTGGCGCCGTCGTGGCAGTGATCCGGCCCGACGCCTCCGTGATCGCCCGGCTGGCGACCATGGCCACCGCCTGGCGAAGCTCATCGAGCGACATGTTGTCGAGCAAGACAGCGTCTGGGACAAGCGAGAGGGCTTCTTCCAACTGGACTAGCGTGTCGACCTCGACTTCGATCTTGACGAGGTGGCCGACACTCTGTCGCGCGCGTTTGATGGCGGAACGGATGCCGCCGGCAGCCGCGATGTGATTGTCCTTGATTAGGACGGCGTCGTCGAGGCCGAAGCGGTGATTGGCTCCGCCGCCAGCGCGCACGGCGTACTTTTCGACAGCCCGCAACCCCGGCGTCGTCTTGCGCGTGCAGGTGATCTTGGCGCGGTGCTCGCAAACCGCTGCGACAATCGATGCGGTTGCCGTGGCAATGCCACTCAAATGGCATAGGAAATTCAGCGCCGTCCTTTCAGCGGTGAGAATAGCCCAGGTCGGGCCACTCACCGATGCAATTATCTCCCCTTGCGCAACTTTGCTGCCGTCTGCTCGATTCACATCCATCTTGATATTTTGGTCCATCAATCTGAACGCGAGCCTCACCAAATCGAGCCCGGCGACAACTCCAGGCTGGCGTGCGGCCAGAACGGTCGTGGCGTGATGAACCTTTGCTACCGTCGCCTCGGTGGTGACGTCACCGCCTCTGCCCAGATCTTCCAGAAGGGCTGACCGAACCAACGGCTCGAGTATGATTGCTGGAAGGGGTGACAGGCCCATTAGGTGGCGCTTTCCAGCGTTGGCGAGTGCGCCAGTTCCCGAGCCGCGGCGAGGGCGGCTCCGAGGGTGATCTCGGAACGACGCGCAACAGCTGCATGATGGGGAAAGTCCTCGCGGTAATGAGCGCCGCGGCTCTCTCGGCGCCGCAAGGCCGAAATAGCAAGCATCAGACCGACAGCCGCCGGATCCGATGCCGCGTCCTCGCGTTCAGCGAGCGGCAACAACGCCCGTGCGGCGGCTTTCAAAGCTTCGCCATTGCGCACGATACCGAGTGCGCGCGACACGAAAGGACGCGCGGGTACCGGATCGGGCGATGGGTAATCGTCTGCAAACACTCGCTTTGTTCTGCGTGCAGGCGTTCCGCCCACGCTCTCAGCGACCCAGCGCGCGCATACGACGGCCTCGGTCAAGGAATTGCTGGCGAGCCTGTTGGCGCCGTGCAGTCCGGTCGAGGCGGCCTCGCCACAGGCCCACAACCCCTTGACCGATGTCCTGCCCGAGCCGTCCACGGCAACGCCACCCATGTGATAGTGCTGGGCAGGACGAATGGGAATGAGATCATGCACGGGATCAATCCCCAGTCCACGACAGGCACATGCGATCGTGGGGAAGTGTCGAACAAATTCCGGGCCAGGCCGTTTCCGCGCGTCGAGGAAGACTTGATGGCCACCTGCCAGATGGCTCCAGACTGCGCGCGCCACGACGTCGCGAGGCGCGAGTTCGGCGCCCGGAACGCCATCGAGGAAGCGCCGACCCGTCTCATCGATCAGGGTAGCACCTTCGCCGCGGACAGCCTCGCTGACCAGCGCCATGGGGCGTTCGGGACCCTCGAGCGCGGTCGGATGGAACTGGATGAACTCGAGGTCGGCAAGGACAGCTCCCGCGCGGGCCGCAAGTGCCAGGCCCTGTCCGCAACTGCCCGAAGGATTGGTGCTGTCGAGAAATAGCCCGCCGATCCCACCGGTGGCAAGGACGACCCGCCGTGAGCCGAAGAAGACAGGTCCTAGCGCACAGCTCGCCCAGACGCCTTGGATCGCATTCCCCCTGACCGCTAGTCGGCGCGCTTCCACGCCCTCCACGACAACAATCGAGGGGGTGGACCGCACGGCATCAATCAGTGCGCGCATGATCTCACGCCCGCTGCCGTCGCCATGAGCATGAACGATGCGACGCCGGCTGTGTGCGGCCTCCAATCCGAGGCACAGGGGTCCTTTTAGCGTACGGTCGAAGCGGACCCCAAAGCGCGCAAGCCCCTCGATCGCGCCAGGCGCGGCCTGAAGGATGCGGTTGGCCATATCTTCATCGCAAAGCCCGTCGCCGGCGGCGAGCGTATCAGCCAGGTGCAGTGTCGGATGGTCGTCTTGGCCGAAACTCGCAGCCAGCCCCCCTTGAGCCGAGGTACTCGAAGTGTCAGCTCCCAGAAGCGTCCTGGACAAAACAAGCACCGGCTCCGGCGCCAATTGAAGCGCGGTCATCAATCCGGCGACGCCGCCCCCGATGATGATGGGCCGCCCAAAGAAGCTGCGGACATCGGGCCTCAAATTGCCAGCATCCGTTCGACTGCGACCCGCGCGCGCCCCGCGATCTCGGGCTCAATGGTGACGACATTGCGGTTCTGCTCGAGCGCCATGCGGATGTTGCCAAGCGTGATCCGCTTCATGTGCGGGCACAAATTGCAGGGACGGATAAACTCGACATCCGGGTGCGCTAACGCGACGTTGTCACTCATCGAGCATTCCGTCATCAGCACGACACGTGGCGGCTTTTGCGTTTCGACATAGTCGGACATGGCTGCGGTCGAGCCCGAAAA
>NZ_RZSF01000431.1:0-4605 GCF_004023325.1 Mesorhizobium sp. M1A.F.Ca.ET.072.01.1.1
CCTCTACACGCTCGCCGGTTCGGTGCTGATGCTGCTCGCCATCATGGCGATGTTCTTCCAGTCCGGCACGACCGACATCACCACGCTGCTGACGCATAACTTCCCGGCCAACATGCAGACCTGGCTGTGGCTCGCCTTCTTCGCCTCCTTCGCGGTGAAGATGCCGATGTGGCCGGTGCACACCTGGCTGCCCGACGCGCATGTCGAGGCGCCAACGGCGGGTTCGGTCATCCTGGCCGGCATCCTGTTGAAGATGGGCGGATACGGCTTCCTGCGCTTCTCGCTGCCGATGTTCCCGCTGGCGTCGGAAATGTTCGCGCCGCTGATCTTCACGCTATCGGTCGTCGCCATCATCTACACCTCGCTGGTGGCGCTGATGCAGGAGGACATGAAGAAGCTCATCGCCTATTCGTCGGTCGCCCATATGGGCTTCGTCACCATGGGCATCTTCGCGATGAACCAGGAGGGCGTGCAGGGCGCGATGTTCCAGATGCTCAGCCACGGCCTCGTCTCCGGCGCGCTGTTCCTGTGCGTCGGCGTCATCTACGACCGCATGCATACGCGCGAGATCGACGCCTATGGCGGGCTGGTCAACAACATGCCGAAATACGCGACCGCGTTCATGATCTTCACCATGGCCAATGTCGGCCTGCCGGGCACCAGCGGCTTCGTCGGCGAGTTCCTGACCATGCTCGGCGTGTTTCGGATCAACACCTGGGTGGCGTTCTTCGCCGCTACCGGCGTGATCCTGTCGGCGGCCTATGCGCTCTGGCTCTACCGCCGCGTGATCTTCGGGGCGCTGACCAAGGAGAGCCTGAAGAACCTGCTCGATCTGTCGACGCGCGAGAAGGCGATCATCTACCCGCTGGTGGTGCTGGTGATCTTCTTCGGCGTCTATCCGGCGCCTGTCTTCGATGCCACCACGCAGTCGGTCAAGGCGCTCGTCACCAACGTCACCGCATCCATCAATTCCGCGCAGACCGCGGCGGCGAACTGACCGGGGAAATACCATGACGCCGGACCTTCTCTCCAGCCTTTCGCTCTCGACGCCTGAACTGATCCTCGCCATCGGCGCACTGGCGCTTCTGATGGTGGGCGCCTATTCGCGCTCCAACAACACGATGACGGTGACCGGGCTCGCGGTCGCGGTGCTTGTGATCGCCGGCCTGTGGCTGGCTTTCTCCGACGGCGAGGGGTCTGCCTATGGCAGCGCTTTCGTCCAGGACTCCTTCGGCCGCTTCATGAAAATGCTGGCGCTGATCGGCTCTGCGGTCACGCTCGTCATGTCGATGCGGTTTGCCAGGCAGGAGCATTTCGACAAGTTCGAATATCCGGTGCTGATCGTGCTGTGCACGCTCGGCATGATGCTGATGATCTCCGCCAACGGCATGATCGGCCTTTATCTCGGGCTCGAGCTGCAGTCGCTGGCGATCTATGTGCTGGCGGCGATCAACCGTGACAATGTCCGCTCGACCGAGGCCGGCCTCAAATATTTCGTTCTCGGCGCGCTGTCGTCGGGCATGCTGCTCTACGGCATCTCGCTGGTCTACGGCTATACCGGCAACACCGGCTTTCACGAGATCGCGACGGCGCTGGGCAGCGGCGAACGCCAGCTCGGCCTTGTCTTCGGCCTTGTCTTCGTGCTCGCCGGCCTCGCCTTCAAGATCTCGGCGGTGCCGTTCCACATGTGGACGCCGGACGTCTATGAGGGCGCACCGACGCCGATCACCGCCTTCCTGGCCGCCGCCCCGAAGATGGCGGCGATGGCGCTGATCGTGCGCGTCACCATGGGCGCCTTCAAGCCGATCGCCGCCGACTGGCAGCAGATCGTCGTCTTCATCTCGATCGCCTCGATGGCGCTCGGCGCCTTCGCCGCGATCGGCCAGACCAACATCAAGCGGCTGATGGCCTATTCCTCGATCGGCCATATGGGCTACGCGCTGGTCGGCCTTGCCGCGAACAGCCAGGCCGGCGTGCGCGGCGTGGCGATCTACATGCTGATCTATCTGGTGATGACGCTCGGCACCTTCGCCTTCATCCTCGCCATGCGGCGCAAGGAGGGCAATGTCGAGCAGATCGGCGATCTGGCGGGCCTGGCCTCGACCAATCCCATCATGGCCACCATCCTCACCATCCTGATGTTCTCGCTGGCCGGCATTCCGCCGCTCGCCGGCTTCTGGGGGAAATGGTACGTGTTCCTCGCCGCCATCAACGCGCATCTCTATGCCCTGGCGATCATCGGCGTGCTGGCTTCGGTGGTGGGTGCCTACTATTACCTGCGCATCATCAAGATCATGTGGTTCGACGAGCCTGTCGGCGGCTTTGTGCCGATGGCCAGCGAATTGCGCCTCGTGCTCGGCGTCAGCGGCGCCTTCGTGCTGTTCTATGTGCTGATCGGCGGGCCGATCGGCAGCTATGCCGAAGCCGCCGCCAAGACCTTCTTCTGACGGGATGGCATTTCGGCTGGCTCCAACCGCGGCGTCGGAGGGGTTCCGGCTCGAGGCCCATGACAGCGTCGGCTCGACCAACGCGCTGGCGCTTGAGCATGCACGCGCGGGCGATCCGGGAAAACTCTGGGTCGTCTCGAAGAGGCAGGAAAGCGGACGCGGTCGGCGCGGCCGCGCCTGGGCGACGCCTGAAGGCAATCTGGCGGCGACGCTGCTTCTGGTTCCGAATGGCGAGTTGCGGCTCGCCGCGACGCTTGGCTTCGTCGCTGGGCTTGCATTGGCCGACGCGCTCGATGCCGTCGTCCCGCAAGGGCGGATCGCCGTTGGCCTGGACGGAGCCAGCGAAGGACGCAACCGCTTCGAGCTGAAATGGCCGAACGACGTGCTTGCCACCGGCGCCAAACTTGCCGGCATCCTGCTGGAATCGACCCTGCTCGAAGGCGGCCGTTTCGCGGTTGCCGTCGGCATCGGCGTCAACGTCGTGGCATACCCCGAGGATCTGCCTTATCCGGCGACGTCGCTGCAGGCACTTGGCGCCAATTGCGATGCCGAGATGCTGTTCCTGGCGCTCTCGGATGCCTGGAGCGAGAATTTCAGATTGTGGGATGACGGGCGGGGACTTAGCGCGATTAGGAAACGCTGGTTGGCTCGCGCCGCGGGGCTCGGCGGCGAGGTTGCTGTCAGAATTGACGGCAATGTGGTGCGCGGCGTCTTCGAAACCATTGACGAGGACTGCCGTTTCGTGATCCGCGACGATGACGGAACTGTTTTGACGATCGCGGCCGGCGACGTGCATTTCGGCGCGGTCGCGTCGGCCCGTCTTTGACGACTTGATTTGATTGGCTTGGCCTGACTGGCCAGGAAGGAAAGGATTTATGGCGAATACTGAGAACGCCGAACTCGTCTTCGCGCCGCTCGGCGGCGTCGGCGAGATCGGCATGAACTTCGCCCTCTATGGATACGGGCCCGCGGACGCGCGCGAATGGATCGTAGTCGATGTCGGAGTCACATTTCCGGACAGCGCGCATCCGGGCGTCGATCTGATCCTGCCCGACACACGCTTCATCGAGGAGAACCTCGACGGCTTGCGCGGCGTGGTCATAACGCATGCGCATGAGGACCATTACGGCGCGCTGCTCGATATCTGGCCGAAGCTCAAAGTGCCGGTCTGGATGACGCCGTTCACCGCCGGCCTGCTGGAGGCCAAACGGCAGGGCGAGCAGAACGCGCCAAAAATCCCGGCAATGATCTACAGGGCCGGCGAGACGTTCACTGTCGGGCCGTTCGAGATCGAAGCCATCCCGGTTGCGCATTCCATTCCCGAGCCGATGTCGCTGGCGATCTCCACGCCCGCCGGCACGGTAATCCACACCGGCGACTGGAAGATCGATCCGGCGCCGACGATCGGCCCCAAGACGGACGAGGCGCGCTTCCGCGCTTACGGCGACAAGGGCGTGCTGGCGCTGATCTGCGATTCCACCAATGCGCTGAGGGAAGGGGAGTCGCCGTCGGAAGTGGCGGTCGGCGAGGGCCTGAAAGGCGTCATCGAAAACGCCAAGGGCCGCGTCGCGGTCACCACCTTTTCCTCCAATGTCGGGCGCATCGTTTCGATCGCCAAGGCTGCGCGGGATGCAGGCCGGCAGTGCCTTGTGCTCGGCCGCTCGCTGAAGCGCGTGATCGATGTCGCGACCGAACTCGGCTACATGGACGGCCTGCCGGAATTCATTGCCGAGGAGGATTACGGCTATATCCCGCGCGAGAATCTGGTGGTCATCTGCACCGGCAGCCAGGGCGAGCCGCTGGCCGCACTTGCGAAGCTTTCGCGCGACGAGATGAAGTCGGTGGCGCTGACGGCCGGCGACACGGTGGTGTTTTCGTCGCGCACCATTCCCGGCAACGAGAAGGCGATCCTGGAAATCAAGAACCGGCTGATCGACCTCGGCATGAAGATCATCGAGGACGGCGACGCGCTGGTGCATGTCTCCGGCCATCCGCGCCGCAGCGAGTTGCGCAAGATGTATGAATGGGTGCGGCCGCAGATCGGCGTGCCGGTGCACGGCGAGGCGGCGCATCTGGTGGCGCAGGGCTCGCTGATGTCGATGTCGGGCATCGGCCAGGTGGCGCAGGTGCGCGACGGCGATATGTTGAGGCTCTGGCC
>NZ_RZSF01000432.1:0-4549 GCF_004023325.1 Mesorhizobium sp. M1A.F.Ca.ET.072.01.1.1
GCCCGACGGCATCGCCACGCTCAGCATCGACGGCCACGCCTTCATCACCAACGGCGTCTTCAGCGCCGGTTCCTTCACCACGGCGCTCGGCAACACGCTCAACGTCACCGGCTACAATGCCGCAACCGGCGTCGTCAGCTACACCTACACGCTCAACGACAACGAGGCGCATGCCGCCGGCCAGGGCACCAACAGCCTGTTCGAGAACATGACCGTCTCGCTCACCGACCAGGACGGCCAGAACGCCACCGGCACGCTCTCCGTCAACATCGTCGACGATGTGCCCACCGCGCATGCCGACACCGACAGCGTCGCCGCCAACCAGTTCAGCACCGAGGGCGGCAACGTGCTGACGGCGGTCGGCACCACCTCGCCGGTCACCGGCGTCGACGTGCTCGGCGCCGATGGCGCAACCGTCGTCGGTGTCGTTGCCGGCACGACCGCCGGCGGCGAGGACGCCAATGTCGGCACCGTCATCCAGGGCACCTACGGCAAGCTGACGCTGAACGCAGACGGCTCCTACAACTATACCCGCGATGCCGGCTCGCAGGGCGGCCATGACGACGTCTTCACCTACACCATCAAGGATGGCGACGGCGACCTGTCGCACACCACGCTGACGATCTCGATCGGCGACTCAACGCCGACCGACACCATCCCGACGCCCGGCGGTCCGACCACCACCGTCTATGAAGCGGGCCTGCCGGCGCGCGGCGGCGAATCCGCCGGCTCGGACGCGGCCGCCAACTCGGAGACCACCTCCGGCACCATCGGCTTCACCTCGCCCGACGGCATCCAGACCGTCTCGCTCGGCGGCCACGTGCTGACCGGCGCGCCGCAGACCTTCACCGATGCCACCGGCTCGCTGACGGCCAGCTATACTTACAACGCTGCAACCGGCGTCGGCTCGATCAGCTACACCTACACGCTGCTCGACAACACGGCGGGCGACAACACCCATGCCTCCTTCGCGGTCGTCGTCACCGACGCCGACGGCGACAGCGCACCGGCCGGCAACCTGGTCATCAACATCATCGACGATGTGCCCACCGCGCATGCCGACACCGACAGCGCGCAGTCGGGCCAGACGGTTACGGGCAATGTCGAGACCAACGACACGGCCGGCGCCGACGGCATCGCATCGATCGCCTGGACGGGTTCGTCGGGCAACACGGTGACCGGCAGCTTTGGCACCCTCACCTTCGCAGCCGACGGCTCCTACAGCTACCATGCCAACCCGAATGCTTCGGGCATCGAGGTGTTCACCTACACCATCACCGATGGCGACGGCGACACCTCGCCCGCCACGCTAACCATCACGGTGGCTAACGGCCAGCCGCAGCCGGTGGCGGCAACGCAGACGGTCAACGAGGCGGCGCTGGACACCACCACCATGGGCAGCGATATCGGTCATGGTACGGTAACCGGCTCGAACCCGAGCTCGACGGCCGAGACGGTCTCGGGCACGCTCTCGCTCGGCGATCCCGACAGCCCGCACGTGACCAACATCCAGGGCGCTACCTCCTTGGTGGTCGGTGCCAGCGCGGTCATCGTGCAAGGCACCTATGGCCTGCTCCAAATCGACCAGAACGGCAACTACACCTACACGCTGACCAAGCCGTTCGATACAACGCCGGATGCCAACAACGGCACCAACACCGAGACCGGCAAAGACGTCTTCACCTATACGGTGACCGACGCCTACGGCAACACGTCGACCTCGACCATCTCCATTAACATCATCGATGATGTGCCGACCGCAGTTGCGCCGGACTATGCGGTGCTGGCGAATGGAGCAGGCAATCCGGTCACATTCGCCCTGGACGCAGATACGCTGTCAAACAACTATGGCGCGGACGGCGCCGGCACTGTGCATTTCGCGACGTCTCTCGATGGCGTGGACAGCGGCCTGACGTCGGGCGGCACCCACATCATCTACGACGTGTCGGCGGACGGCCATACCTTGTACGGAATGGCCAACAACGTGGCGGTGTTCACGGTCACGCTCGACCCGCAGATCGCTAATCCCACCTATACCGTGGACATGAACGGAACGATCGACAGCCTCACCAATATCGACTTCAGCGGAAGCGGATACGACTTCGTCGGCGGTAATAAAGATTGGACGGGTTTCGTTCCGACTGGAGATTCCGTGTCCAGCCCGATTAACAACAACAGTTCCGACCTACTGCTGACGGCTATCGGCGGTTCAGTCAACACTAGCGCAATCGCAGGCGGCGTTGGCACTGGCGCTTCTGTCGGGTCAGGCGAAACGTTCCGTGTCGACTTTGTGCAGGACTTGAGGAACCAGGGCGGCTCGGGCTACCAGTTCGATCAGCACTACAACACCAATGGCGCATCCGCGGTGTTCACCGCGACGAACGGATCGACAGTCCAGATCCTGGCATATGACGACCACGACACGAACACCAATCTGGTCGGCGAAACCAACCCCGCAGACAGGTCGCTGGATACCATCACCCAAGTCATCGTCGCGTATGGTGGCGAAACCTACACGTTCACCTCGACCGGCAGCCATGCCATTGGCGGGCACTCATACACGGTCACGTTCAATGCGGACGGAACAGTTGCCGTTGACGGTGTTTACGGAACGAGCGGCGCGCAGGCTGTCGGAACGGAAATCGCTGTCTCGACCGCCACCGGCTTCAACAGCATTGAGTACCACTATCAAGCCGGCGACACATTCAAGATCGGAGAGTTCGGCACGGCCGTTCAGTCTACCGACCCGGTGAATTTCAACCTTCCGATCGAGACAGTGGACGGGGACGGCGACACAGCTGCAAGTGGAATCGGGGTAACGCTGTATGGAACCGGTCTTCAGGATCATTCGGCGGACACCGCAGGGGTTTCCCACGTCTACACTTCGACGGCCGCGCTGCCGAATATTATCGGGTCTGCTTACGACGACACGCTAAATGGCGACAGTTCGGGGAATCTGTTGTCCGGGGGAGTCGGAGCCGACACGATCAACGGGAACGGCGGCAACGATACGCTCGTCGGCGGGGCCGGCAACGACACGCTCAATGGCGGCGCCGGCAACGATCTGCTGATCGGCGGCCTGGGCCAGGACACGCTGACCGGCGGCACCGGTGCCGATACGTTCAAGCTCGATCATCTCGAATTGAACATCAAGGACCTGATCACCGACTACAACGGCGCGGAAGGTGACAAAATCGACCTGACCGCACTGTTCGAGACGGCGCCTGCCGGCAATATCGCCGACTACGTGCACTACAACAGCGGCACGAATACGCTGAGCGTCGACGCCAACGGCACGACCGGCGGCGCCAACTTCGTGGACGTGGCGCAGCTCACGAACGCGCCTGCGGCCGGAACAATCAACATCCTTTACGACGACTCGAACCATCAACAGCACACGGCCACGATTTAGTGCTTATGCGCGGCCGTGCTGCTATGCTATGCGTTAGCGAACCGTGAATTCGCAATTTGGAGAGGGGCTTACATGAAACATTCCGCAAGACTGCTGGCTTCGGCCGTGGCGGTGCTGCTCGCCGGATCGACCGGCTTTGCCGCAGATATCATCGGCGAGCCGGCGGTGAATTACTGCCGCACCGTCGGCACCTCGGACCTGGTGCTGACCGACAACATGGTCGAGCTCAAGGACCATGTGGTGAAGCTGATGGACGAATCGGTCGCCGTCGCCAACAGCCCGGAATGGATCAACTCGTCGCGCCCCGCCTTCGTCTGGGCCTCGGAAGCCAAGGTCGCCTGCGGCAAAGCCTATGGCTATCTCAAGACCAACTACAAGGACGAGGACTACCTCAACAAGTGCGAATGCTTCCACGACCGCATGGTCGAGTACATGCACTGAGCTGACGGGCGCGCCGACCAGCTGCGATGATGGCCAAGAGAGCCTGCGCCGAGGCCGACGCTTGCGTGCGACCGGCGTGGGTCGCCACGCATGCCGGCGTGGCGCGGCGTTTCCGACGCGGGTTTTCGCGAGCGTTGGAGCGGTTCATCGTTTCCGGGAAACGCCGAACTGGTCCGGCTATGCGTTTTTGCGCAATCGCGGACGGGAAACCGCTGCGCACTTTTCCTGGAATGGCCCCGGCGCTCGCCATTGCCGTTGTCGCGGCGATCTCCGGCTGCCAGTCGAAGAACGGCGCATCGGAGGTGCTGGATCCCGCGGCGATCGCCGCTCCGGCAAGCCAAGCCACCACCGCCGCGCCCGCGCAGCTGACCGCCAGTTCCGCAGCGACCGCTTCCAAGGGCAATCTGACGCTCGGCACGGGCTCGACCAAGATCGCCATGCTTTTGCCGCTCTCTGCCCCCGGCAGCGCGGGCGAGAACGGCAGGAAGATGTATGATGCCGCGCGGCTGGCAATGGCCGATCTCGGCGACAAGCTGGTGACGCTGACGATCGAGGACACGCGCGGCGACAGCGGCTATGCCAAGGACCTGGCGGTGAAGGCGATCACTTCGGGCGGCGTGAAAATCGTCATCGGGCCGGCCGAGCTTGCGGCGGCGCAGCACCTTGCCAAGCTCTCCGGCACGCAGCGGCCGCCGG
>NZ_RZSF01000433.1:0-4544 GCF_004023325.1 Mesorhizobium sp. M1A.F.Ca.ET.072.01.1.1
TCTGATGACCGCGCTCAACATGAACGGCTTTTCGCTGTCGCTGATCAGGCTCGAGGCGGAGCGCGAGGCGGCGCTGCTGGCGCCGGTCGGCCCGCATGCCTGGCTGCCGGCCAGCCCGGTGCGCCCGCCGGTCGTGGTGGCCACAGCCCAGCCGGCAGGTCGCGACATCGCCAAAGCGGCCAGCCGTGACGCCGGCGCCGAGCGGCTGATTGCTGCGGTCTGCGAGAAGCTGATCTCGCTCGAGGAGGCTCTGAATGGCCTCGACGCCAAAGCCGGCGACGGCGACACGGGATCGACGGTGGCGACCGGCGCACGCAGCGTGCTCGACCGCGTCGACACGCTGCCGCTTGCGGACAAGGCCGCAACTCTCGCCACAATCGGCGATACATTGGGAACTTCCATGGGCGGTTCCAGCGGCGTGCTTTTGTCGATCTTCTTCACGGCTGCCGCGCAGTCGCTCAACGGCGGCGCGCCGCTCAGCAAGGCGCTGCTCGCCGGCCTTGACCGCATGACCTTCTACGGCGGCGCGAAGCTCGGCGACCGCACAATGGTCGACGCCCTGGAGCCGGCTCTGAAGGCGCTCGACACGAACGGGCTGGAGGCGGCTGCTTCGGCCGCGCGGAGCGGCGCGCAGGCGACGGCGGCGATGCAGAAGGCGAAGGCCGGTCGCTCGGCCTATATCGGCCGCCAGCTTGACATAGCGGATCCGGGCGCGTTTGCAGTTGCCGAGGCGTTCGCGGCCGTGGTGGCCATGTTCGCCCCGGCATGAAGGACAGGCGATGGCCGCATCCGATTTCTCACAATTGATCGCGGCGACTGCGGATACGATCGCGGCGCATGCCGACGAGCTGACCGCGCTCGACCAGGCGATCGGCGACGGCGACCATGGTCTGAACATGAAGCGCGGCTTCGATGCGGTGCGCGCCGAAAAGGCCGCAATCGCGGCAAAACCGCTGCCGGACGCGCTGACCGCGGTCGGCACCAAGCTGGTGATGACCGTCGGTGGAGCCTCCGGCCCCTTGTTCGGTACTCTGTTCATGGCGCTCGGCAAGGAACTGTCCGCCACGCCCGACCGCGCCGCGCTGACAGCGGCGCTGGGCAAGGCGATCGAGGCGGTTTCGGCGCGCGGCAAATCGCAGCCGGGGCAAAAAACGATGCTCGACGTGCTGCAGCCGGTGTATGAGGCACTGGCGCAGGGCAAGACGGCTGGCGCAATCGCAGACGCCGCCGACAGGGCGGCCGAGGCCACCGTGCCGATGAAGGCCTTGCGTGGGCGCGCCTCTTTCCTGGGGGAGCGCTCGATCGGGCATATGGACGCCGGGGCGCGGTCGACCGCGCTCTTGGTGCGCGCAGTCGCTGAAGCAATCGAGGGTTCTTGATGAGCAATGTCGGTATCGTCATCGTCTCGCATTCGCCGCTGGTCGCCGAAGGCACGGCCGACATGGTGCGCCAGATGGTGGGCGACGAAGTGCCGCTTGCATGGTGCGGCGGAAACGGCCATGGCGGGCTGGGCACCAGCGTCGAGGCGATCATGGGCGCGATCGAAAAGGCCTGGTCGGAAGCGGGCGTCGCCATCCTGGTCGATCTCGGCGGCGCCGAGACCAACAGCGAGATGGCGGTGGAAATGATCGGCGAGCCGCGCTCCCGCAGAATAGTCGTCTGCAATGCGCCGATCGTCGAGGGGGCGGTGATGGCGGCGACGGAATCGTCCGGCGGCGCATCGCTCAAGGAAGTGGTGGCGACGGCGCATGAATTGTCGCCGTCGTGAGTGAACGGGAATCGACTGAATGTCCGCATCCGCCGAAGCCACGGTTCTGATCACCCACGAGGTGGGCCTGCACGCGCGCCCTTCGGTGAAGTTCACCAAGCTCGCCAAGTCGTTCGCGGCCGAGGTGGAGGTGGCAGTCGCCGCCAACGGCCCCTGGTTCGATGCCAAGAGCATCGTCAAGGTCATGGCGGCCAAGGCGCCGAAAGGAACCGTGCTGCACATAAGGGCGCGAGGCGACGGCGCAAGCAACGCGGTCGAAGCGCTGGTCGGCCTGGTGCAGCGCGACTTCGACGAGGATGCTGACCATGCCCGCTCCGCTTGAGCCGGGTCTGCCGCCCTCTCAATCCGCAAGGAATGCGGGCTATGCGGATTGAGGGCATCCCTGCCTCTCCCGGCTACGCCGAAGGGCCGCTGTTCAACCTCGACCGTCCACCGGCTGCTTATGTGACCAAGGCGAGCGAGGCGGAGGAGAAAGCAGCGCTGAAGGCGGCCATCGGCAAGGCGGTGAGCCGGCTGACTTCGATTGTCGAGACGGCCGATCGCGATGCCGCCGGCATCCTCGAATTCCACATCGCCATGCTGGAGGACGTCGCGCTGAGCGCGCCCGCCTTCGCGGCGCTCGGCTCCGGAGAGCCGGCCGACGCCGCCTGGCGGCAGGCGCTGGATGCCGAGATCGCCGGCTACGAGGCGTCCGACCAGGACTATTTCCGGGCACGCGCCGCGGACTTGCGCGACATCCGCGACCAGGTGCTGCGAGCGCTGAGCGAGGATAGCGAGACCGTGGCGCCCCTCGGCGCCATCCTCTATGGCAACGATATCGCGCCGACGCGTTTCCTCGAAACCGACTGGAGCAGAGGCGGCGGCATTGCGCTCGAGGCCGGCAGCACCGCCAGCCATGTCGCCATGCTGGCACGCTCGCGCGGCGTGCCGATGGTGGTGGGGCTTGGTGCCTTTGCGGACGAGCCCACCGGAAACGCGCTGCTCGACGCCGAGCATGGCGGCATCGTGCTCTCGCCCTCGCCGAAGGAGATCGAGGCGTTCCGGCAATCATCCTCCTCCTTCGCGGCGCGACAAGGCCAGGCGCAGACTTTTCTCGCCCAGCCGGCGGCGACCAAGGCCGGCACGTCGGTGCGGGTGCAGGTAAACATTGCCTACCCTTCCGATGTCGACGGCATCGACATTGCGACCTGTGATGGCGTCGGGCTCATGCGCACCGAATTCCTGTTCGGCAAGGCCCTGCCGGACGAGGAGACACAGTACCAAGCCTACCGCAAGGTGCTGGAATGGGCCGGAGAAAAACCGGTGACCATCCGCACCATCGATGCCGGCGGCGACAAACCGATCCCCGCCTTCACCGTCGAGGAGACCAACCCGTTTCTCGGCCTGCGCGGTATCAGGCTGTCGCTGGCGCGGAGCGACATCTTCCGGGTGCAAATCCGGGCATTGCTGCGCGCCGCCGTCCACGGCAATCTGAAGGTGATGTTTCCGATGATCGCCAGGGCCGAAGAGCACAGGCAGGCCGCCGCGTTGTTTGCGGAGGAGGAGGCCGCTCTCGCGTCGCGCGGTGTTGCGCACAAGCTGCCGCCGCTGGGCATCATGGTCGAGGTCCCTTCGGTGGCCATCGCGCCGGAGGCTTTTGCCGACGTTGCCTTCTTCTCGATCGGCTCCAACGACCTGACGCAATATGTGATGGCAGCCGCGCGTGACAACGCCGCCGTTGCACATCTCAACGCTGTCCGCCATCCGGCTGTGATGCGGCTGATCGCTTCGGTCGCGGCCTTCGGGCGCGAGAAAGGAATTCCGGTCAGCCTCTGCGGCGATGCCGGCGGCGATCCGGCCGCCATTCCGGCGCTGATTGAGGCCGGCCTGCGCGACCTATCGGTGGCTCCGGCGCAACTCGCCATGGCCAAGGCGGCCATAGCGGACGTCCCGGTGTAAGCACAGCATGGCCAGGCCAGCCAAGATACAAGAAGCCGGCGCGGAAGACGCGATCCGCGCGTATAAGACCATCCTGTCGCAAGTCATCGACCAGCGGCCTTCCGGCATGCGCCAGCGACTTGCCGATGCGCTCGGCAAGCATCGCAGTTTCGTCACGCAAATCTCCAGCCCGGCCTATTCGATCCCCATCCCGTCGAAGCATTTGCCGGCCATCTTTTCCGTCTGCCATTTCAGCCCGGCCGAGCGCGACCAGTTCCTGGCCGCCTATCACCAGGCGCATCCGGGCAAGCTGCCGGCGGCTTCGGGTCCGCGCAAGACGCGCCACGTCTCGCTCATCGTGCCGGATTTCGGCGACGACAAGCAGAACGCAGCGCTCGACCGAGCGATCAACGAATTCATCCAGAAGATCACCAGCATCGCCGGCAGGGGCAGCGGCTGAGCGAGGACCTATTCGGGAGGACTGCCATGAAGAAGTTTCTGAATTCGGTGGACACGGTCCTCACCGAAAGCCTTGATGGCTTCGTCGCCGCGCATTCCGACATCCTCGCGTTCGGCGACGAGCACAAATTCGTTCGCCGCAAGACGCTGAAACCGGGCAAGGTGGCGCTGATCTCGGGTGGCGGCTCCGGCCACGAGCCGCTGCATGGCGGGCTGGTTGGCCACGGCATGCTCGACGCCGCCTGCCCCGGCCAGGTCTTCACCTCGCCGACGCCCGACCAGATGTTCGCGGCCGCGCAAGCCGTCGACACCGGCGCCGGCTGCCTGTTCATCGTCAAAAATTATGAAGGCGACGTGATGAATTTCGACATGGCCGCCGAAATGTCGGACGGCGTTCTGC
>NZ_RZSF01000434.1:0-4524 GCF_004023325.1 Mesorhizobium sp. M1A.F.Ca.ET.072.01.1.1
GCCGACGATCCTTACGACGCACGCGCCGCTCGACCTGATCATCATCATGCTGGGCGCCAACGACATGAAGCCGTGGATCCACGGCAATCCCGTAGCCGCAAAGCAGGGCATGCAGCGCCTGATCGATATCGTGCGCGGCCACGACTATCCGTTCGACTGGCCGGCTCCGCAGATTCTCATTGTCGCGCCGCCCGCGGTGACGCGCACCGAGAATGCCGAATTCAAGGAAATGTTCGCCGGCGGCGATGACGCCTCGAAGCGGCTGGCGCCGCAGTACTCTTCGCTTGCCGACGAGGCCGGCTGCGGCTTCTTCGACGCCGGCACCGTGGCGACGACCACGCCGCTCGACGGTGTCCATCTCGATGAGGAAAACACGCGGCGGATCGGTCAGGCACTGGCCCCCCTCGTGCGTGTGATGCTTTCATTCTAACCCCAAGAAAAATCAGGGAGAAACCCGTGGCTGAGAACTACGACGTCATCATCATCGGCTCAGGCCCCGGCGGCTATGTCACCGCGGTGCGTTCCGCCCAGCTCGGCTTCAAGACGGCGATCGTCGAGCGCGAGCATCTCGGCGGTATCTGCCTCAACTGGGGTTGCATCCCGACCAAGGCGCTTCTGCGCTCGGCGGAGATCATGCATTATTCGGACCATCTCAAGGATTACGGCCTGAAGCTCGACGGCAAGGTCAGCCCCGACACCGCTGCCGTCGTCGACCGCTCGCGAAAGGTTTCGCTCAGGCTGAATGGCGGCGTCGCCTTCCTGATGAAGAAGAACAAGGTCGACGTCATTTGGGGTGAGGCGAAACTCTCAAAGCCGGGTGAGATCGTCGTCTCCAAGACCGCCAAGAAGCCGATGGAGCCGCAGCCGCCGGTGCCGAAAGGCGTCAAGGTCGAGGGAACCTATACCGCCAAGCACATTATCCTGGCGACCGGCGCCAGGCCGCGTGCGCTGCCGGGCATCGAGCCGGACGGCAAGCTGATCTGGACCTATTTCGAGGCAATGGTGCCGAAGGAGATGCCGAAGTCGCTGCTGGTGATGGGCTCGGGCGCCATCGGCATCGAGTTCGCTTCCTTCTACCGCACCATGGGCGCCGAGGTGACGGTTGTAGAGCTGCTGCCGGCGGTGATGCCGGTCGAGGATGCCGAGGTCTCGAAATTCGCGCAGAAACAGTTCGAGAAGCAAGGCATGAAGATCCTGCTCGAGGCCAAGGTGACCAAGGTCGAGAAATCTGCCAACTCGGTCACCGCGCATGTCGAGATGAAGGACGGCAAGGTCGAGAAGATCACCGCCGACCGCATGATCTCGGCCGTCGGCGTGCAAGGCAATATCGAGGGCCTCGGCCTCGAGGCGCTTGGCGTCAAGACGGATCGCGGCTGTGTCGCGGTCGACGGCTACGGCAGGACGAACGTGCCCGGCATCTATGCCATCGGCGATGTGGCCGGGCCGCCGATGCTCGCCCACAAGGCCGAGCACGAGGGCGTGATCTGCGTCGAGAAGATCGCCAATATCCCGGGCGTGCACGCCATCGACAAGCTGAAGATCCCGGGCTGCACCTATTGCAGCCCGCAGGTCGCCTCGGTCGGCCTGACCGAAGCCAAGGCCAAGGCCGAGGGCAAGGACATCCGCGTCGGTCGCTTCCAGTTCGGCGCCAACGGCAAAGCCATCGCGCTCGGCGAGGACCAGGGCTTCATCAAGACCATCTTCGACAAGAAGACCGGGCAGCTGCTGGGCGCGCATATGATCGGCGCCGAGGTGACCGAGCTCATCCAGGGTTTCGTCGTGGCGATGAACTTGGAGACCACAGAGGAAGAGCTGATGCACACGATCTTCCCGCATCCGACCCTGTCGGAGATGATGAAGGAAAGCGTGCTCGACGCCTATGGCCGCGCTTTGAACGCATGATAGACTGCTTGCGCGAGACTCAGACGCGGCAGCCGGAGGATTCTGAGGGCAAAGCAGTTCGTATCCGGATGCATTTTCACCTGATCAAGGAGGAATTGGCATATGGACGTGAATGGCGTGGGCTGGATAGCAGCCATCATCATTGGAGGCTTGGCCGGATGGCTCGCCGAAATGGTCATGAAGAGCAACACCGGCATCCTCATGAACATCATTTTGGGTATCGTCGGCGCGATCGTTCTCAATGCGATCTTACAGGCTCTCAACATCCAGTCCTTCGGCGCCGGCTGGTTCGCGTATTTGATCACCGGTTTCATCGGCGCCTGCCTGCTGATCTTTGTCGGCCGGCTGGTACGGCGCTGAGCCCCAGCGAAGTCCGTTATGCGAAAATGGCCGTGGCGGCATGCGCCGGCGTGGCCTTTTTCTTTATTCCGAAAAGTCCTAGATGACGCAGACAGGCGGCCGCGATGCGGGCGGCCGCGAAGGGTTCGAAATGGTCACTGTTCTCGACACGATCGCCAATGCGCCGCGCCCGCGGCATCCCGAAAAGGCGCACAGGCCGGACCAGGAAGTGCTGCGCAAGCCGGACTGGATCCGCGTCAAGGCGCCGGTTTCGAAGGGTTACGCCGAGACGCGCGAGATCGTGAAGTCGCACAAGCTGGTGACGGTGTGCGAGGAGGCCGGATGCCCGAACATCGGTGAATGCTGGGACAAGAAGCACGCCACCTTCATGATCATGGGCGAGATCTGCACGCGCGCCTGCGCCTTCTGCAATGTCGCCACCGGCATCCCGACCGCCCTCGACGCGGATGAGCCGGCGCGTGTCGCCCATGCGGTCAAGCAGATGGGCCTCAGCCACGTCGTCATCACCTCTGTCGACCGCGACGACCTCGACGACGGCGGCGCGCAGCATTTCGCCGACGTCATCCACGCCATCCGCGCCGCCGCGCCTTCAACGACGATCGAGATCCTGACGCCGGACTTCCTGCGCAAGGACGGCGCACTTGAGATCGTCGTTGCGGCCAAGCCCGACGTCTTCAACCACAATCTGGAAACCGTGCCGTCGAATTACCTGACGGTGCGGCCGGGCGCCCGCTACTTCCACTCGATCCGGCTGCTGCAGCGCGTGAAAGAACTCGATCCGTCGATCTTCACCAAGTCCGGCATCATGGTCGGCCTCGGCGAGGAGCGGAACGAAGTGCTGCAGCTCATGGATGACCTGCGTTCGGCAAATGTCGACTTCATGACCATCGGCCAATACCTGCAGCCTTCGAAGAAGCACCATCCGGTGATCCGCTTCATCACGCCGGACGAGTTCAAGTCCTTTGAGACGATCGGCAAGACGAAGGGCTTCCTGCTGGTCGCTTCGAGCCCGCTGACGCGCTCCTCGCATCATGCCGGCGAGGATTTCGCCAGGCTGCGCGCGGCGCGCGAGGCGCAGCTCAAGAAAGCCAGCTGACGCTTTCATGCCGAAATTCGAAGCCACCCGCCGCGTCGCCTACACGCCGGAACAGATGTTTGCGCTGGTGGCGGATATCGAGACCTATCCGCAATTTCTGCCGCTCTGCGAGGCGCTGACGGTGCGCTCGCGCAAGGAGCGCGACGGCCGCACCATCCTCGTCGCCGACATGAGCATCGGCTACAAGGCGATCCGCGAAACCTTTACGACCCAGGTGCTGCTCAAGCCCGACGAGAACGCCATCGACGTCAAATACATCGACGGCCCGTTCAAATATCTCAGCAACATCTGGCGCTTCGATCCGGCCGATGGCGGCTGCGAAGTGCATTTCTTCATCGACTACGAATTCAAGAGCCGCATTCTCGGCGCGCTGATGGGCACGATGTTCGATCGCGCCTTCCGCATGTTTTCCGAAGCATTCGAGAAGCGAGCGAACGTGATCTACGGCGCAGCGCAAGGCACGCCTGATCCGCGGATAGCCTAGGCCAGCGCTCGCAGGCCGAGCTGCAGCGCGTGCCGGACCGTCTCGTGGCGGATGAATTCCCGCCCCTTATGACCAAACAGCTGGCACTCGACGACGACCGGCTGGCCGGCAAATGCTATCCCGAACCAGACGAGACCCACCGGCTTTTCCGACGAGCCGCCGCTCGGGCCGGCAATTCCGGTGACCGCAAGGGAGAGGCTCGCGCGCGAATGCGTCAGCGCGCCCGCCGCCATCTCCCTGACCGTCTCACCCGAGACCGCGCCATGCGCCTCAAGCGTTGCCGCGGAGACGCCGAGCATCTCCATCTTGGCTTCGTTGGAATAGGTGATGAAGCCGCGATCGACCACGGCGGAAGAGCCGGCAATGTCGGTCAATGCTGCAATGATCAGACCGCCGGTGCAGCTCTCGGCCGTAGCCAGCATGATGCCGCGCTGCTGACAAGCCTGGAGCAGGGCGTTGGCTAATTCCGCGTTGCTCATGCCGGCACGTCTCCCGGATAGACGACGCTGGCCGTCGCGATCGCCGCAATGCCTTCGCCGCGCCCGACAAAGCCGAGCTTCTCGTTGGTCGTCGCTTTGATCGAAATGCGTTCCGGCGCAATGCCGAGCATCGCCGCCAGCGCCGCCGTCATCGCCTCGCGATGCGGCCCCACCCGCCGCGCCTCGCAGATCAGCGTGCTATC
>NZ_RZSF01000435.1:0-4493 GCF_004023325.1 Mesorhizobium sp. M1A.F.Ca.ET.072.01.1.1
GCGAAGATGGTCGGCGATGTCCTGACAATGGGGTCGGCCAAGGGCGAGAAACGCCAGCCGTTCAAGTTCTACGTCTGAACATGAGTTGAAAGTTCGAAAGCCTCAGTCGCTCGGGCGTTGAGCGGGTGCGGGTATGTATCTGGGAAATTGCTTGGCTGCCGCCTGTGTCGCACCACCTCTTCCAGCCATGTCTGCTTTCAGGTTGAGTCTGCGTTTAGCTCAAGGGCTGAAATGGGCGGATAGTGTTGAAGAAGTCGGCGATGAAGCCGTGGATCCACTCGCACCGAAGCGTCTTGATTAAGGTCGACGCGACCTCCTCGCCCTAAGTGGCTCGGATGGGTGTCCCGAGGGTGCAGATCTTGGCCAGTTTCCTGAGGTTCTGGGCGATGGCTGCAAGGTGGAACTCATCGCGGGCACCACAGGGGCCGCGCAATCGCAATCGATCGAGCTTCAGGATGCGCTTGAGGTGCGCGAACAGCATCTCCACCTTCTTCCGCTGATAGCGTGAGATCTGGTAGGCGTCGGTCTTGGCGATGTCGCGGGCCATGTCGCGCGCGCCCTCATAGATCGAGCGCAGCACCTTGCGCGCCGGCTCCTTCGGGCAACAGCGGGGCTTCAGGGCACAGGCGTCGCAATCCAGCTTGCTGGCGCGATAGCGCATCATGCCGTTCTCGTCGACGAGAGGGTGCGGCACCCGATAGGTCTTCTGGCGTTGCCTGAGCGTCTTCCCGCCAGGACAGATGTATGTATCGGCCTTATGGTCGTAGGTGAAGTCATCGCGCGAGAAGGTGCCATCCTTGCGCCTGGACTTGTCGAAGACCGGGATATGCGGCTCGATCCCACGCTCATGCACCAACCAGTTCAGCATTTCGGCCGAGCCGTAGCCGGTGTCGGCAATCAGCCGCTCCGGCCAGAGGCCGAGCTCGTCGTGCGCCCGCTCGATCATGGTCTTGGCGGCCGTCACCTCGGCCTGGCGCACCGCGGTCGAGGGCTCCACGTCCACGATGATGGCGTGCTCCACGTCGATCAAATAGTTCGTGCAATAGGCATAGACGGCTGGGCCACCCCAAGCGGCAGTCCAGCGCGCGGCGGGATCAACAGGGGAGACGAACTTGGGCTCCACCGGCGTGGCGGCCCCGAAGGCGGCATCATCCAAGGTGGCGAGGTATTCGGCCACGGCCCGCTTGGTCTCAGGCTTGAGCTCCTCGGCCGTCTCGACCCCGCGCTGACGCTGCGCGTCGGCGACGATCATGCTGGCATCGACCGCAAAGCCTTCGCCGCCGACGAGGCCTTCTGCCATGCAGCGTCGGACGACGGTTTCGAACAGTTCGCGCAGCAGATCGGCATCGCGGAAGCGTCCGTGGCGGGTCTTGGAGAAGGTTGAGTGGTCCGGCACATCACCCTCGAGGCCAAGCCGGCAGAACCACCGATAGGCCAGGTTCAGATGTACCTCCTCGCACAGCCGGCGCTCCGAGCGGATGCCGAAGCAATAGCCGACGATCAGCATGCGGATCAGCAGCTCAGGGTCGATCGAGGGACGGCCGATCGGGCTGTAGAAGGGCGCCAGATGCTGGCGGATGGCGGACAGATCGACGAAGCGGTCGATCGCTCTGAGCAGGTGGTCCGCCGGCACATGCCGCTGCAGGCTGAAGCCATAGAACAGCTCCTCCTGCATCACACTTTGCTCGCCCATCATCGACTCAATCTCCTCTTACAACGAAGATTGAATCAGTGCTTCAGGACCGCTGCAACCCGGACTTTTTCAACACTATCGGCGCTAAGCGGACGTGGCGTCCAACTCGCTCCAATTCTTCACTCCGCTCTGTCTGATTAATATTTTGCACGAACGTGCAGCCCGAGCGGAGAATTACCGTCGGCCCCATCGCGGCCGCTCAACATAACTCGTCGCAACGACGGCTTCGTCGGGCCGAACCACGAACGATGTTATGCGACCTGGCGCCACCTAAGGCCAATTGCCAATCCATCAAGGCTTGCCTTGATAGCCATCGGGAAGGTCGATTAGCTTCTTGGCAGCAAAGTCGGTTTGCCAGCTTGTCGGTAGTTCGCGCAAATGGCGTTCTTAGGTGAGCTTTGGTGCACTCCGCTTTGACACCTGAGGCGCGAATTCGATCTCGCCACTTGGAGACACGGTAAATCGATAGGCCTCGTTGAACCCTTTTTTGCCAGAATGCGTGAACGCCAAGACACGCTCTCCATCTGTTCGGATGTGTGCGATGCCAAAATTCGTTCGCTCGAAAGCGAAGAACTTCCTAGTGGGGTCTTTAGGGTCCTGCACATAGTCGCGCATCGCGAAGAACGCCGCCAACTCAGTGCAAAAAATGATTCCTGGCGTGGTTCGTGAGGCTTTGCCAAGCGCGGCCATCAGCGTCGCGCGAGGATGGATGTACTCCTTCTGCTCGCTCTCATCGCCGGATGAGATCAAAGATACAACAGGCGACACCTCTTGTAGGAAGCCGTAGTTGAAATCGGCCGATCCATGATGCGGCGTCTTCAGGATTTCGGCTCGCAACCTGGCGTTTGGCAAAGCTGCGCGGAGCCGGTTCATCGACTCTTCGTTCATATCGCCGGTCATAAGAAATCGAACGTTTCCGTACCGGATACGCATAAAGATGGAGTGCCCATTTATGGTATGGGATGCCGACCAACTCCCTGGCTTTGTTCCAGGCTTGAGCCCGAGCATTAGCCGAGCATCATCAGGCGGATCGCGCAGGAATGCGAGCCCCGGAGTGCCATCTACATCCTCGGTGATGGGTCCCAGCAATTCAACGTGAACGTCTTCGTCCTCGAGGAAGTCGAAGGCATCCCCTATGGTATGATCTAAACGCCGGACAATCATCTCCTCGCCGACGACTGCGCTGAGACGATCCGCCCAAGCGCCAAGCGTGCGGACCCATTTCTTAAAAGGCTTGTTCAGCTGTGGTTCGGGAACAGTGCGGGGGGCCTCTACGAGCTCTGTTGCAAACGGCCGGCCGCCAACGTCTGTCACGGCGCCGAACATTTCTGTTTCGGCCACTTTCACTTCGTCGATCTTCCCGGGCCGCTTAGCAAGTCCATTGTGGTAGACCCGGCGCGGGGCCACAAAAATACGCTTGCGCTTTTCCCTATTTTTTTCGGATTCGATGAGGTCTGAAAGACCGTCGAAGTGATCCGCATCCCCGTGCGTGACTATCACCGCATCCACGAGCAGCGGATCTGCGGCGGACGTTCCCGCGTAGCGAGCGGCTGCATGCCGCGCGAAAAGCTTGCTGTCGCCTCCATCAATAAAAACAACTTTGCCCGCTGGAGTATCCAGAATGAGGCCATCTCCCTGCTGCACATCCACCATCGACAACCGAAGCAAGCCGGTATCTCGCAGGTTGGTCTTCGAAGATATGAAGCCCTCGTCCACCGGCCCTTTGAGCCCGATCATTTGAACCCTTTTTTTGCCCCCTTCCTCTGAGAGAACCTCGCATCGATCACCCCAATAGTACTGCCATGTGGTGCCGTCATCGCGGCGCAGATCTACTACATCGTCGTCAAGATATTGCATGGCCCCCTCCGAACAGATTTGTCGATCGAGCATCTGGGCATAGTTTTATATCGTTTGTAAGACCGCCACCCTGTATACTTCACCGTTTCGAGCAGGCTCTTATACAGAGGTATGGTAGTCGGCGAATGAGAAGTTCGCTCGAACGAGCGGTAGCACGCGATCTTCTGTCGTGGCGGGTTCGTCAAACGCATCGATCATGATCCATCGTTCTTCAACGTCACCCTTCGCAAGCAGCGATACCTTCTGGACATGCGATCGGTGGAGACAAGCCGGGTGCATTTCTTCTGGAAGGCACTGTCTCCTAGCCAGCGCAACAAGGCGTTGAAAATGGGACATCTGCCGCCGTAGGGGCGCACCGGCGACGCCGATCCGGCTTATTTTATTGGCGTGCGCTCCTCTGTGGAGGCGGTGAGGGTCCGTTAGTAAGGTGGGACGAGGAAGGCGCAATCGCACTCGATCATTGACTCAGCACTCTCAAGTCCCCTTTCAGAGAGTGGCCGTGTCAGCTTCAACGACTGATATCCGCGCGAAGCGGCCATTCACAGTGCAGAAGACAAAGGTCGCCTTTGGTGAGGGGCGTGAATTTGACGGACATCACCGGCTCCGATCCGGGCGGATACTGGGCTCCACCCACCACAAGGCAGACGGTCATATAGACCAATGCACCGCGGTCCGCCCCGGTTGTTCTCAAGTAGTCCTCGAGTTGACCTGCGTGAATTCGCATGTCCTTCTCTGTCGGCGCGATGTCGCTTTTCCAATCGAGAACAACCACGGCGCGACCATTGTCCAATGCGACGGCATCAATCCGGCCGGCAAGGGCCGTGGGCTCGCTCGCATCGGCGAGCAGAGCGTAGATCGGCCATTCTGGAAATCAACAGTGTCCGGAAGGTCGAGACGAGCACGATCACCCCCCGCGCCAACTCTCCCCAGCGAAGCGTCATTC
>NZ_RZSF01000436.1:0-4492 GCF_004023325.1 Mesorhizobium sp. M1A.F.Ca.ET.072.01.1.1
CCGAGTTCCTGAGCCACAAGCCAGCCGGACTGAAGCGCCATCGATATCCCCTCGGCGATAATCGGATGCGACTCGCCAGCGACATTGCCGACGCGGAAGATGTCTGCTTCGTAGCCTGCGCGGATGCCCGGCCGGATCGGACCGGCGGCGAGCCACGGACCGTCAAGACGGGCATCCGCCAGCGCGTCCCGCGCGCCCCGGGATGTCGCCCTGATGTGGCGCTCGACGGCTTCGGCCGCCGGGACATGGCCGGCGCGTTCGCGGCCAAGGCTGCCGCGCAGCCGGGCAAGCATGTCGCGCCTAATGCAGCACGAGATTGACAGGCGGCCACGGTCGGCGAGCACCATGCCGCCGTAGCCGCCGGGAAAAGTGAGCAGCGGCATCAGATCGGGCGGCAGCGCCGACCCGGTGAAATGCGCCTTGAACCCGAGCAGGTCCGAGGAGCGGCTTTGCTTCCCGAGCTGGCTCGGCAGCGGCCCCGGCTCCCACGAACCGTGTGCAGCGACGATTACCGATGCCCGCAGGGTCATCCCCTCCTCGCCGGGACTGCCGCTTGTAGCCTGGATCCGCACCGCCTGGCGGTCGCCATCCCTTTCGATGGCGACGGCACGGCAGGGCTGGAACACTTCCACGCCAGCCGAGCGGGCCGCGTCGAGCAGCAGCGTGTCCAATATGTCGCGGCCAAGCGCGCGGCCGAAGCCGTTTCTTGCCGCGGGTCCGGATCGCGCGCCCGGCATCGGCGCCTCGATGCTGGCATTGCCGGAAAAGAGGCCGACCCGGCGTATTTCCGGACCGGCCTCGCCGCGCCAAGCATCGCCGATACCCAGCCGGTCAAGGAGCGCGAGGTTGCTTGCCGAGATGTATTCGCCGCATACCTTGCGGCGCGGAAACGCGCTCTTCTCCACGATCGCGACAGCCCATCCGCGCCGGGCGAGCGCCAGCGCCGCCGACGTGCCCGCCGGGCCGGCGCCGATGATGATCGCATCGTGGGTGGATGCGCGCTTCACGGCTTATCCCTGGGCGCATCCCCGACCTGGATCGCCGAGGCCCCGACAAAGACATGCGAGAAAAGCCCTGCGCGCCGTTCCTCGAGCGGGTTGCCGCCGGCGGCAGCCCAGAGATCGGAAAGGTCGTGGCCGCGAAAGCCGGCGCGCACGCTTTCAACCGCATCATGTCGCGTGACGTCGTTGACGCCGATTGCCGGCAGAAGCCGGGCCGCGATCAGTGCAAAGCCCGCCCTCAGCGGTTCCGTCGCCAGGATGAGCGGCGCCTTGGGCCGCAATAGCGAGAACAGCCGCAGCAGTGCAGCATCGTTGAAATGATGCAGGAAGAGGTTGACCGTGATCGCGTCGAAGGGTCTGCCATCCCCCTTCTCCGCCCAATCGAAGACATCTGCGGTGATGGTTTCGACCGTCCATCCCAGCCCGGCGAAATCCGCCGCGAGCTTCGGCGTGGCGAGGCGGATGCGATCGAGCATCGTCAGCTCCACCTGGCGCCAATCAAGTGCCATGCACCGCGCCACCTTGAGCATGAAGGTGCCGTCGCCAGCGCCGATCTCCAGGATGCGACCGGGCGGCCTCGGCAAAAATTTCCGCATGAGCGAGGCCATGATCGGCGCCTGGAACATCAGCGCGTTGATGCGGGCGAGATCGCGGCGCGAGCGGATTGCCCGCGCATCGTCGGCCGCGAGCCCGTCCAGGATTTCCGGAACGAGGCTGCGTTCAGCGAGCGCACTCATGAAACGGTCCTGAACAGCATGGTCTCGGCCGTCAGCCCGGGCCCGAACGACATGCCGCAGCCGAGCAGCCCGCCCGGCTTCTTCAGCATCTTCTCCATCACGAACATGACGGTTGGCGACGACATGTTGCCATATTGGCGAAGCACCTCGCGCGAGGGCTCGAGCGCGGCGGGCTCGAGTTCAAACGCCCTTTCGACGGCGTCGAGAATGCTGCGGCCGCCGGGATGCACAGCCCAGAGGTCGATCGCTTCCGGCGCCCGGCCTGCGAGGATCGCGTCCCGGTTGCTGCGCAGGGCTTCCTGGACAGCGGCCGGCACCTTGCCGGAAAGAACCATGTCGAAACCTTGGTCGCGGATATCCCAGGTCATCAGTTCGCGCTGCTCGTTCGCGACGGCGCAGCGGAAGGAGTCGAGCTCGATGCCGGGCGGCTCGGCGGTGACGATGCTCGCAGCGCAGCCGTCGCCCCAGAGGCAGAAGCAGAGCAGCTTTTCCAGTTCGGTGGTTTCCCTGATGTGCAGTGTGCAGATCTCGATGTTGACCAGCAGTACCCTTGCCCCCGGATCGGAGCGTACGATGTGGCGCGCAAGCTTGAGGCCGTTGACCGCAGCGTAGCAGCCCATGAAACCGATCATCGTGCGTTCGACGCCGTCCGCAAGGCCGCAGCGCTGAACCAGGTCGAGGTCGATGCCGGGCGCGGAGAAACCGGTGCAGGTGGTGACGATGAGGTGTGTGATGCGCGAAGCCTCGTTGCCGAGATGCAGCCCGTCGACGCCCTTTTGCGCCAGCGCGGGGGCGGCCTCTGCGAACATAGCCATTCTGGCGGCCGTCCCGGGAAATGCCCCCCGCTTGAAGATCCCGCCGAGATCGACCGACGGCCCTTCGGGGTCGAGAGCCGGGGCAAAGCAGGAGAAGCGGTGGTCAATGCCGGCAAGCCCGGCCATGCGTTCGAATAGTTTCCTGCGGTCGCTGCAGAGCATGGAGGCCGCGTAGCGCAGGTAGAACTGGTGGACTTCATGCTCCGGAACCGCCGTCGCGATCCGGTTGATGTAGGCGTTAGCGGACATTTACTGTCTCCCTGGGCCTCGGCGCGGTGCGCGCTGTTGCCGGAGGGGTTCCTTGCTCAAGAGCGCGCCTTGGCAGGCGCCAAGCGCTGACTGTTGCCTGTTCGATAAACGTTTCGGAAAACCTGTTTCTTCCCTGGCGTGTGATCCCGAAACTAAAAGATTTGAAGGGGATAATAGGCAAATCAAAGTGTTACAGCCTTTTCCGCGCCCTAGCAGCAGGCAAGGATTTCGGGTCGATCACTTGCTGCCCTGCACCGTTCCGGGCACGATCAAGGCTCCCTGATCGCGCTCTGAATATCTGAAGCCGATAAAGAACAAGGCGATGATGATGAGGCCGACCGCCAGCACGATGGCGAGGGTCCTTCCCGGGTTTTCGGCAGGGGGCCTATCTAGCATGGTGGTTCGCCTCGCATATAAACCTGGCGAGGGCGGGAAGGGTTCCCGGGCGGGTAGAACGCTCGCCCAGTCCGACATTGACGGTATCGGCAAGGAAGCGGGAAGCGCACGCAGCTACCGGCGATAGCTGCAAATTGCATCAATCGAATTGTGAGAAAATTAATCAGCGCTTTCTAATATTGTTGGTCACCCGGCAACGAATTCCGGTAACGGACCCATGACCAAGAACCTCGGCAACGCCAAGCCCAACGCCCCTGCGGGCGAGATAAGATCCTCGCCATTCGGCAGGATAGCGCCGGCGCTGTTCCCGCTGGCAGTCGTGGCGCTGGGCTACCTCGTGGGCAAGCAGTTCTTCGGTTTCTGATGCTGGGCAAATGTTCTGTGGAGGCGGGCCGGAGCCTCGCGCGGGCCGGTGCTCGTATTCGGCCGTTTGCGCCCCTCCCACTGCTTTGGTCCTAGGGCCTAAGTCGTTCTTGCCCTTGCATTAGTACAAGCGCATGTTCGAAGTAGCCGGCAGGCTCGCAAACTCCGGTCAGGCCCGGCCGCCGAACCCAAACACCCCCCCAGGCTGCCGGGCCGTCGGCGCGCCTTGCAAGCAAGCCCTCCACACCACCGATCGGTCCGCAACCAGCGCTGCTGCCGCGGTGGACCTGCACGCGCTCACAATCGCTCCAAAGCGCTCGAGAGGCGTATCGTTGCGCGGACCGGGCGCCGCATCGAAGTCGAATTCTACCTAAGGTGTCCTTCAAGCTTTCAGTGTCTGGATTTTATCCATTTTGAAATCCCCTTACCGGAAATCTGTATTTTCGACATCAAGTGTGCTCGTGCCTTGCAACTATTCTCCGGCTGATGATAATAAGCGGTTGCTTGCGACGACCCTTCGTGCGTTAAATCGTATTGCTGTTCGAGGATGCAATTCTTAGGGCGACGAGCTGGAGCTGCACATGGTGGCAGGCGAACCAGACAGTGTCCGCGTAAAATTCATCAACGGCCAATGGCTGGTCCGCGTCGTCGAAGGCGGCCGGCTGGTCCATCAGTTGTTCAACATCCACGCGGAAGCCGAAGCCTTCGCCGAGGAGGAACGCCACCGGCTGGGCCTGCCGGGCGAGCCGCCGGCCGCGGAGCCGGTCGAGCCAAAGCGGCGCCGCGGGCGCAGACACTGAGCGCCCAATATCCTCAATTTCCTGTGGCTTGCCATCGCCTCACCGGCAACCAGTTTGCGCTCCGCGGAAAATGCGGGAACAATCGGCGGGACGGGGAAGTGCTGCCGATGTGCAATCTTTACAACATCACC
>NZ_RZSF01000437.1:0-4468 GCF_004023325.1 Mesorhizobium sp. M1A.F.Ca.ET.072.01.1.1
GCAAGATGCTGGCCGCCGTCGAGCGCGATCATCTGCCCGGTGACGGAGCGCGCCTCCCAGAGATAGCGGATGGTGGCGCCGAATTCCGGCAATTGCGGGCCGCGCTTCAGAATCAGTCCTTCGACCTGCCTGCCGAAATCTTCGTCGTCCTGGCGCTTGTTCTTCAGTGTCGGGCCGGGGCCGATGGCATTGACGCGAGTGCGCGGCCCCAGCGCCTGCGCCAGCATCTGGGTCTGCGTCCACAGGGCCGATTTCGACAGCGCGTAAGAGAAATAACGCGGCGTCGGCCGCCAGACACGCTGGTCGATGACGTTGACGATCAGTCCCTCCGCGCCTTCCGGCAAGGCGCGAGCAAAGTTCTGCGCCAGCAGCGCCGGCGTCTTCAGATGAATGGCGAAGTGGCGGTCCCAGGCCTGCCAGTCGAAATCCTCGATACGGTCGTCGACGAACAAGGAGGCGTTGTTGACGAGCAGCGTGACCGGGCCAAGGGCAGCCTCGGAGCGGCCGACGAGATCGCCGACGGCTTTCATATCGGTGAGGTCGGCAACGAGCACGGCGGCACGGCCGCCCTGGTTCCTGATGCGGCTGGCCAGCGCCTCGGCTTCGGCTCCGGAACGATTGGCATGGATGGCCACGGCAAAGCCATGCGCGGCAAGGTCTTCGACGATCGCCTTGCCGATCCTTTTCGCTCCACCCGTCACCAGCACCACGCCAAAGGCTTCTTTCATGTCCTCAATCCTCTATCGGCTTCACGATTCCGGGAAGCCGGCACAATATGACGGGCCAAGCGTTAAATGCCATTTCTACCTGGGGCAGGAATGTGGCGAAGCGGCCCGTACGCACGCTGCCGACCCGGATTGCGGAGTTTCATAATGCAATATATGTCCCCGAACCCCTTGAACCAAGCGGTGTGCAGCGCAACATGACTAGCGTGCTGACATTCGCTGTTGCGAAGATGCAACGTCACCTTTTGGCCTCATTCGCGCCAGGGAATTACCCAAGTTCAGGTTCGCTTCAGCCGTATTTCAGCACGACATTTGGAACCGTTGAACGCCAGGCCCGTTTATCCCCCCGGACGGGCCGGGGGCATTCATGAACATAAAAAGCCTCGTGTCTTGTGGCTTAAGGAGTAAACAACAATGCAAGCTAATCTCAAGTTTGCGCGGCCGCTGGCGGTTGCGCTCGGGCTCTTCGCCCTCGGTGGTACCGCTTATGCCGCAGACGCCGTCACCGAAGAGCCGCCGGCACCGGCCCCGGTCGCCGAACTCCCCGTCGCTTCCTGGGCCGGCCCCTATGCCGGTATCAGCCTCGGCTACGGCTTCAGCGGCCATGCCGACGCCCGCGACATCGGCGTCAATGTGAAGACCAAGGGCTTCATCGGCGGCGTCTTCGGCGGCTACCAGTGGCAGCAGGACAACTTCGTCTACGGCGCTGAAGCCGATCTCGGCTACAATGGCGTCAAGGGCGACAGCGCGGGCATCGATGCGAAGGGCGGCCTCGAAGGCTCGCTGCGCGCTCGCCTCGGCTATGCCGTGACCCCGGAAATCCTGCTCTATGGCACCGGCGGTCTCGCCGCCAAGAACCAGAAGATCGACGACGGCGTCAGCAGCGACAGCAAGGCGATGCTGGGCTGGACGGCCGGTGTCGGCACCGACATCAAGATCACCGACAACGTGTTCGGTCGTGTCGAGTACCGCTATACCGACTACGGCGACAAGAATTTCGACAATGTCGGCAACGTCAAGTCGAAGGACAACCGCGTCCTCTTCGGCGTCGGTATGAAGTTCTAAGTCGTCCAAGCCACGACACGGAAAAAGCCGGGCCGCGCGCCCGGCTTTTTTTGTGGTTGGCGTTGCCCAGGCCGACACGTTTGGCCACGCCTTCAACGCAACCCGGTGGATGGCGCCTGCTGGAAAGCCTCATGGGCTGAAATCGGCTGCAGCTGGTCGAGCCAATTCGCGCGCGAGCGCGTGAAGACCTGGGCGTCCGGACGGTAGTCGGCCGGGTCGGTCATGGACGCGGCGTGAACGTGGATCTCGTCGGGCCATCTGTCGGAGCGGAAGTAGAGCCTGGTGCCGCAGGACGGGCAGAACCCGCGAAAGGTGTTCGGGCTGCATTCATAGCGCCTGATGACGCCGGCCCAGTTCAGCTGCTCCGGCCTCATGCCGAGGAAAGCAGTGAAGGGAGCGGACGTGGCGCGCTGGCAATCGGCGCAGTGACAGACAAGATTTCGCGTGAGCTCCCCGGAATAGATCCAGGTGACCGCGCCGCACATGCAACGTCCCGCCAGAGATGCCATCGCTTCCTCCGCCGACTGCGTGCCCGGGCCGACCCCGCCGACACGGCCGATGTGAAGGATAGGCGGCGCGATCTGTTCAGGCTGGCCGCTTTGCGACCTTGGCGGGTTTGACCTTCGGCGGCAGTGTCTCGACGAAAGCCAGCGCACGATCGATCCACTCGGCGAGATCTGCCTCGGTTGCAGTGCCTTCCGGCGCGACATGGACATAGCCTTCCATGGAACGCCCGCCCATTTCCATCGGCCGCGCATGGGGCCGTGCGGCTGCGGCCGCGTGCCCGTCCTTGCCGACACGCACCAGCAAGCCGCGCTTCGAGGTGCCGATCAGCATATTGCCGTTGATCATGAAGCAGGTGCCGCCGAACATTTTCTGTTCCGTGAAAGCGCGCCGGCCAAGGGCCGCGCGCAAGCGCTCGACCATCGGATCGGGGGCGACGGTTGTTTTGGTGACCGACTTCGCCATGCGAACCACTTTGTAATTGCACGGCCTATGCAATCACGAATCCGGGCGACAATTCAATATGGGGAGGCGCGGCGGCGAGGCTGCCGATCTCCCCCACAAGGGTGGAGATGAGCTGTTTACCCCGGCACGCAGCCCTTCAGTTCCGGAAACTTTTCGTCGAAGCGCGCGGCCCAACGTGTCAGCCGGCCGCGGCCCTTTTCCCACTGGCCGCCGAAACGCAGCGCGAGATAGCCGAGAGTGGCACGCAGCGCCAGCTGGCCGGCGGTGATCTTCTTGGGCAGTTTCGGCGGGTTGGCGTTGAGCAGGTCGAGCGCGGCGGTGATCTTCGCCCACTGACGGTCGAGCCAGGGCTGATAGACCATGGCGTCGGGGCGCGTGCGCCGCTCATAGACCATCGACAGCGCGCAGTCGCAGATGCCGTCGGCCAGCGCCTCCAGCACCTCGGCCTCGAGCCGCTTGTCGGGGTTGCGCGGGAACAGCACGTTCTTCGACAGCCGGTTGAGATGCTGGGTGATCGCCCGGCTGTCGTGGATCGTGCGGCCGTCCTCCAGCACCAGCACCGGGATCTTGCCCAGCGGATTGGCCGAGATCAGCTCCGCCGGCTTGTCCTCCGTCTTGACCGGCACGAGTTCGATGGCGATGCCGGCATAGGCGGCGGCCATGCGGACCTTCGAACTATAGGGAGAGGTGGAGGCGTAGAGCAGCTTCGGCATGGATCGGGTTCCTGATTGTCCGTGCGCACTGTTGACCGAATGCTATTGCCAGAGCAACGGCCAGCGCCGCCAAAACCTACCGCCAGTTGGCCCACCTTGTTCGAGCGGCGCGTGCCGCCGCTACTTCAGGGACCGCTCCATGATGATGGTTCGTTCGTCGTCGTGGAAGCAGTCCCGGAGCGCGCGGAAGCCAAGTCTGAAATAAAATCGCTCCGCGGTGACCGAGGACGGCACCGTCAGCACCGTCGCGCCGTTTGCCCGCGCTGCTTCCTCGATCTCCAGCATCAGCCGGCTGCCGACGCCGCGTCCCTGAAATTCAGGATCGACGAACACAGATCGAACCGTTGTTCCGTCCAGGCCCGCGGTACCGACAATTTTGTCGCCGCAAACGGCGACAAAGACTTGGCGCTTCTTGAAAAGTTGCCGCACGGCAGAGGGGCTGAAGCTCTGCTCAACGCGGGCGATGATTTGCGGCCCGTACTCCCTGGCGTTGTTTTTCCGCAGAGCGGCAACAATGACCCGGCTTACCGCTTCGGCATCGCCCTCGCCTGCCCGTCGAATTCCAAGCCACAAAGCCATGATCAGCCCTTTCCACCTGATCGACGTGCGGCAGCAGCCGACATCGCCCGGACCAGAACGGATCGTGACGATGCGAGCCGGTCGCGCAACAAAAAAAGCTCCCGGAAGTTTGCCGGGCGGCAAATTTCCAGGAGCTTTCAGGACAGGCCTTTGCCATCCACTTCGCCCGCTGTCACGCCGAACTGGCGAGAGGGGCGCCTCGACGGCACCCACCCTCGCCTGTTCAGGCTCGCGAGCGAAGTTACGCGATTACTTCTTGGCCGGCGCCTTCTTGGCAGGCGCTGCCTTCTTCACGGCTGCCGTCGACTTGGCGGCTGCTGCTTTCATCGGCGCCTTGGCGGCGGGCTTGGCCGCTGCCTTCGCTGCCGGCTTCTTGGCGGCGGGCTTCGCTGCCGCCTTCGCGGCGGGCTTGGCTGC
>NZ_RZSF01000438.1:0-4456 GCF_004023325.1 Mesorhizobium sp. M1A.F.Ca.ET.072.01.1.1
GTTTCCTGCCGCTGATCCTGATCTCGCCGCTCGCGGCCCTGCGCACGCGAGTGGCGTTCCTCTGCAGCATATTGGCTTGGAAGACCGACCAGCCGGTTGAGGCTGAAGCCGCACATTATTCACCGTAGTGATGAGTGTTTCTGCCTTTTCCAAATTGGACGCGTACAACCTTTTTGGGCGATGTTCGTTCAGAACGCCTCTGCTCTCAACGCCACCAGCGAAGCAGGGCTGCGTGCCTGACGACCGATGGAGCAGACATCGATGCCCGTCGGGAACGCGCGATCGGGCCCACGCTGCAGCGGACCTCGATTGCGGGCTGGAGGCAGAAGGCACTGCTTGCCCAGGGAAGTTGAATAGGGAGTTGGTCGGCTCCCGTAAGAGTTGCCTTTCGACCAAGGAGTGATCGATGAAGTCGGCTTTCCGGTACCTGATGTTCGCCGCGGCCTTGCTGTCGCCAGCGGGAATGAATGCAGTGCAGGCAGCGGACGCTCAAATGCCACTCGTTGTTGCGACGCCCCGGGAACCCTCCATCACCACGAGCACGTTCGAGACGACCGGCATGTCCCGGGTCAACGGCCAGAGCGGTACGGTGCTCCATGTGAATGCGACGAAGCCTGGATTGCATGCCGTGTTGCTGCGGCTTGAGCCGCACAAACACGTCATGCCGCTGTCGCACCCCGGTTCCCGCTTCGCCACGATCCTGTCTGGAACCTTCTACGTTGCGGTTGACGACACATACGACGCAACCAAGCTCAAGGCCCTTCCGCCTGGTCGCATCTACGCTGAGCCGGCCTAGGCAGCCGTTCGGTTGCCGAATGGTGTGAGTAAGAAAACCTGAAGGGTTGAGGCGACCTACACGCGTCATTGGTTCGCCTCAGGCATTGTTTCATGATTGCACTCGTCCGCATTGCCCTCAGCCGGCCTTACACCTTCATCGTGTTGGCGCTGCTGATCCTGATCATCGGCCCGCTCGTGGCCCTGCGCACCCCCACGGACATCTTTCCCGATATCCGTATCCCCGTGATCAGCGTGATCTGGCAATATACGGGCCTGCCGCCCGATCAGATGGCGGGCCGCATGACGACACCGTTCCAACGTTCGCTGACCACCACCGTAAACGACATCCAGCATATCGAATCCACCTCCTATAACGGCTTCGGCATCATCAAGGTGTTCTTCCAGCCGAATGTCGACATCCGCACAGCCAATGCGCAGGTCACCGCAGTGGCACAGACCGTGCTAAAGCAGATGCCGGCCGGTGCAACGCCGCCCCTGATCCTCAACTACAACGCTTCCACCGTGCCGATCCTGCAGATTGCCCTTTCGGGGCAGGGCCTGACCGAGCAGGCGCTGGCTGATCTTGGTCTCCAGACCATCCGCACACCGCTTACGACGGTGCCGGGCGCCGCCATTCCCTATCCGTTCGGCGGCAAGACCCGCCAGGTGCAGATCGACCTTAACCCTTACGCACTGCAGGCGCGGGGACTGTCGGGGCAGGACGTCGCCAATGCGCTGGCCGCCCAGAACCTGATCACACCGGTCGGCACCGAAAAGATCGGTCGCTACGAATATGCGGTGCAGCTCAACGATGCTCCATCTTCGCTGACTGACCTCGCTGACCTGCCGATCAAGTCGGCGAACGGGACGCTTGTCTATGTGAAGGACGTGGCGACGGTGCGCGACGGCAATCCACCGCAAACCAACATCGTCCATGTCAACGGCACCCGCTCGGTCCTGCTTCAGATTCTCAAGAATGGCTCGGTCTCGACGCTCGCGATCATCCAGGGCATCAAGGATCAACTCGCCTTGATGCGAGCGAGCTTGCCCGACAATCTTCAGGTGTCGCTGCTCGGCGACCAGTCGCTCTTCGTCCGCGGTGCCATCACCGGCGTGGCGCGCGAAGGCGCAATTGCGGCCGCTCTCACCAGCATGATGATCCTGCTGTTCCTCGGCAGCTGGCGCTCCACTATCATTATCGCCGCGTCGATCCCGCTCGCGATCCTCGGTTCGGTGATCGCGTTATCGATGATCGGCGAGACGCTCAACATCATGACGCTTGGCGGCCTGGCGCTCGCCGTCGGTATCCTCGTCGACGATGCGACGGTGACCATCGAGAATATCAACTGGCATCTCGAACACGGCAAGGAGGTTCGGACCGCGATCCTCGACGGTGCCCGGCAGATCGTGACGCCGGCCTTCGTCTCAATGCTGTGCATCTGCATTGTCTTCGTGCCGATGTTCTTCCTCGACGGCATTGCACGTTTCCTCTTCGTGCCGATGGCCGAGGCAGTGATGTTCTCGATGATCTCTTCCTTCATCCTCTCGCGCACCTTCGTTCCGACGCTGTGCAACTACCTGCTCAAACCGCATGTCGATCATAGGGGGCATGGCAAGCCGCGCAGTTACAACCCGCTGGTGCTGTTCCAGCGTGGGTTCGAGGCGACGTTCGAACGCATCCGTGTCGGTTATCACGGCCTGCTGGAGCTGGTGCTCGGCCACCGGATGGTGTTCGTTGCCGGGTTCATGGCCTGCGTCATGGGGTCCTTCCTGCTGACGCCCTATCTGGGACGGAATTTCTTCCCCGCTGTCGACACCGGGCAAATCCTGATGCATGTGCGCCTTGGCATCGGCACCCGCGTCGAGGAGAGCGCCAACCAGTTCGCCGACATCCAAAAGGCAATCCGCCAGCTGATTCCGCCCGACCAGCTCGACACGTTGGTCGACAATATCGGCGTCCCGGTCTCGGGCATCAATCTGGCCTACAACAACACAGGCGTCATCGGTTCCCAGGATGGCGACATCCAGGTCAAGCTGTCGCGAGACCACCGACCGACCGATGAATACGTCCGCAAGATGCGCGAGGAGCTGCCGCGCCGGTTCCCGGGCGTGACCTTCGCCTTCCTGCCGGCCGACATTATCAGCCAGATCCTGAATTTCGGTGCACCAGCACCTGTCGATATCCAGGTGCGCGGCAACAATCTGTCGGCGAACTTCAAATATGCCGGTCTCGTGCTGGACCGCCTGCGGCACATTCCCGGCGTTGCCGATGCCCGCATCCAGGAATCGCAGGCAAATCCGACACTGAACGTCGATGTTGACCGCGCCCAGGCCGAATATATCGGCCTTACCGAGAAGGACGTCACCAACAGCCTCGTCGTCGACCTTGCCGGTTCGAGCCAGGTGTCGCCGACCTACTGGCTCGACCCAAAGAGCGGCGTGTCCTATCCGATCGTAATGCAGACGCCGCAATACCAGGTGGATACGCTGGGCGCCCTGCAGACGACGCCGATCACGGCGGCCGGCATCGGGACGCTGCCCATCCTCGGCGGCGTCGCCAGTGTGAAGCGCTCGGTCAGCAACGCAGTCGTCTCGCAATACAACATCGTGCCGATGGTGCAGATCTACGCCACCACGCAGGGGCGCGACCTCGGCGCCGTCGCCACCGATATCAACAAGATCCTTGCTGACACCGCCGCCGATTTGCCGAAGGGCAGCTCCGTTTCCTTGCTCGGTCAGGTGCAGACCATGAACAGCGCCTTCGCCGGCCTGCTATTCGGCCTGCTCGGCGCCATCGTGCTGATCTATCTGCTCATCGTCGTGAACTTCCAGTCCTGGTCGGACCCCTTCGTCATCGTCTCGGCGCTGCCGGCCGGCCTTGCCGGCATCGTCTGGATGCTGTTCGTCACGCAGACGCCGATGTCGGTGCCTGCGCTCACCGGTGCGATCATGTGCATGGGCGTGGCGACCGCCAACTCCGTGCTCGTGATCAGCTTTGCCCGCGAACGCCTGGCGGAACTGGGCGATCCCATCGCCGCCGCCCTCGAAGCCGGCTTCGTCCGCTTCCGGCCAGTCTGCATGACGGCACTCGCCATGATCATCGGCATGGCGCCGATGGCTCTCGGCCTCGGTGAGGGCGGCGAGCAGAACGCCCCGCTCGGGCGCGCCGTGGTCGGCGGCCTGATCTTCGCAACCATGGCAACGCTGCTCTTCGTGCCCGTTGTCTTCAGCCTCGTTCACAAGCGTGAAGCCAAGCCGGCCGCAGCGCCTTCGGAGACCTTGCATCATGCTTGAGCACGCTACCGAGCAGAAGCTCGACACGAGCCCCGAAATCGCTCCCATGCCGCGACACGACACCGACAACGGGCATGAAAGCTCTAAAACACCTGACAAGTCGCTCGACACGGCTGGGACAACCGATGTGACGTCCTCGGAACGCAAGCCTGGCCGCTCACCGGTCGGGCTCGGCATCTTCGGCGTCGTCGCCATCGCCGGTGCCGCGACCCTGGTCTACACCGGTGTCAGTGCTCGCCAAAGGAACGCGGTCGAGCTGCGGCAATGGACGGAGGCGCAGGCGATACCAAGCGTTGCCCTGGTGACGCTCAACGCCAAGCCTGGCGTCGTCAGCCTAAATCTGCCCGGACGGCTGCAGGCCAACGACAGCGCACCAATCTATGCC